>JAJXVA010000080.1 GCA_021782435.1 Pseudomonadota bacterium | reverse complement strand
CAGGATGGCGCCGGTGCGGCGCTCGTCGGGGCCACGGACCTCGGCGCCGAAGCCCATGCCGGACCCTTTGCCACGCGCGGCGATGATTTTTTCGAGGCCGGCGAAGGCGCCGCCACAGATGAACAGGATATTGGTGGTATCGACCTGCAGGAACTCCTGCTGCGGGTGCTTGCGGCCGCCCTGCGGCGGCACCGAGGCGACCGTCCCCTCCATGATTTTCAGCAGTGCCTGCTGCACGCCTTCGCCCGACACGTCCCGCGTGATCGAGGGATTGTCGGATTTGCGGCTGATTTTGTCGACCTCGTCGATATACACGATGCCGCGCTGGGCGCGCTCGACGTTGTAGTCAGCCGATTGCAGCAGCTTGAGAATGATGTTCTCGACATCCTCACCGACATAGCCGGCTTCGGTGAGGGTGGTGGCATCCGCCATGGTGAACGGCACATCGAGAATGCGGGCGAGGGTCTGGGCGAGCAGGGTTTTGCCCGAACCGGTCGGTCCGACCAGCATGATGTTGGACTTGGCGATCTCGACATCGTTGTTCTTGGCGCCGTGGGCGAGACGCTTGTAGTGATTGTGCACCGCGACCGAGAGCACTTTCTTGGCATGGTCCTGGCCGATGACGTAGTCGTTCAGGACCTTGCAGATCTCCTTGGGCGTCGGCACGCCATCGCGCGACTTGACGAGGTGGGTTTTGTGCTCCTCACGGATGATGTCCATGCACAGCTCGACACATTCGTCGCAGATGAACACGGTGGGGCCGGCGATGAGCTTGCGCACCTCATGCTGCGATTTGCCGCAGAACGAGCAGTAAAGGGTGTTCTTGGTGTCCTCGGCCCTGGCCATGTGCACTCCTGTCCCGTGCGGTCACGGGATTTTCATGAATCGTAGCCCCGAGCGGGTTGGGCCCGCAAGCGCGGCGCGCGGGGGACGGCGGATCCGGCGGTCATTCTGTGCCCGAAGGGCGACGCATGGCAAATCCGTGACGGGTGGCCCGGATCTGGCGCCATGCGATGCCGCGCGGTCGGGTCAGACCTTCGGAGCTTCGGCGTCTGCGGCCATAGGACGATGCTCGACGACCTGGTCGATCAGTCCAAAATCTCGTGCCTCGACCGCAGACATATAGGAGTCGCGCTCCAGCTTGGCTTCGATCGCGGCGATCGGCTGGCCCGTGTGCTTGACGTAGATTTCGTTCAGGCGCTGGCGGAGTTTCAGGATCTCACGCGCCTGGATCTCGATGTCGGTGGCCTGACCCTGGGCGCCACCGGAAGGCTGGTGGACCATGATGCGCGCGTTGGGCAGGCCGAAGCGCTTGTCCTTGGCACCGGCGCAGAGCAACAGGCTGCCCATGGAGGCCGCCTGGCCGATGCAGACCGTGCTCACGGGGGCGCGGATATACTGCATGGTGTCGTAGATGGCGAGGCCGGAGGAAACCACACCGCCGGGGCTGTTGATGTAGAAGGCGATATCCTTGCTGGGATTTTCGCTCTCCAGGAACAACAGTTGGGCGCAGATGAGCGAGGACACCTCGTCATAGACCTGGCCGGTCAGGAAAATGATGCGTTCCTTGAGCAACCGCGAATAGATGTCGTAGCTGCGTTCGCCGCGGGCGGTTTGCTCGAGCACCATGGGAACCAAGGTGTTGGCATAGACGCGGCCCGGGTCGCGGTCGGTGATCATGGGTTTCGGTCTCTTTCGGTCTGCTGTCCAGAGATAGGATAATAGGCACGCGAGCGGCCGCCCGCCAGGACTTGACAAGTTACGGTGACGGAACGGTTTGCGCGCGGGTGGAAGGGGCCGTCGGCGCCCGATGCGGGCGCCGGAGCCCGTGACATGCGCGAGACTCCGGATTGGCCGCGGCCGTCCGGTCTTTTCAACGGACTGAAAAGGTTGGCCGGCGATTTATAGCTCGACCGGAGGCTCTTCCTGCAGTTCGGTCAGGGAGACCACTCTGTCCTCGACCTTGGCCATTTCGATCACGTAGTCGACGACCTTTTCCTCAAAGATCGGCCCGCGGATGCCTTCGATGGCGTTCGGGTTCTTGCGGAAGAACTCGATGACCTGGGCTTCCTGGCCGGGGTAGCGGCTGGCCTCCATCCGCAACGCGCGGTTCAACTCCTCGTTGGTGACCGTGATGCCGCGCTGACGGCCGATTTCGGCCAGCAGCAGGCCGAGCCGGACCCGGCGTTCGGCAATGGCGCGGTATTCGCGCTTGAGGGTTTCCTCGTCCTTCTCGCGGTCTTCCTCGTCCAACTGGCCGCTGGCGCGGTCGGATTCGATGCGCTGCCAGATCTGGCCGAATTCCGCGTCGACCATGGTTTGGGGCGTATCGAACTGGGCAAGTTTGGCGAGGTGGTCGAGCAGATCGCGCTTAAGACGCAGACGCGAGAGCTGGTCGTATTCGCGCTGAGTACGACCGCGGACGGCCTCACGCATGTCGGCGAGGTTCTCGAACCCGAGATTGGTGGCCAGGTCGTCATCGATGGTGGGCAGGACGGCGCGGCGCAGGGCTTTGGCGGTGATGGCGAACTGCGCCGGCTTACCAGCGAGGTGGGTCGCTGGATAATCCTCAGGGAAGGTGACCTCGATCGTGCGCTGTTCGCCCGCGGAGAGGCCCTCGAGTTGCTCGGCGAAGCCGGGAATGAAGCCCTGACCCGCGACTTCGATATCGATGTCGTGAGCCTCACCGCCGGCAAAGGCTTCACCATCCCGGCTGCCGACGAAATCGACCTTCAACCAATCCCCCGCGACCGCGGGCCGCGCTTCCTCGACATCCTCGAATTTGCGCTGGCGTGTCGCCAATTCGGTGAGCGCGGTCTCGATCGTGTCCTCGGCGACCTCGGTCCTGAGGCGCGTCAGCATCAGTCCGGTGAGATCCGGCACCGCGAAATCCGGCAGCAGTTCCAGTTCCATCGTGAACTCGAGGTCCGCGAGCGAGCCCTTGCCCATGACCCCCTCGATATTGACCGGCGTCACCCGTGGCTGCATGGCCGGGCGCAGATTTCGCTCGGCCAGCACCTGCCGCGTCGCCGCGTCCACGGTTTCCTCCAGCACCTCGGCCATCACGGCGGTGCCGAAACGCTGCTTCATCACCGGCATCGGCACGCGGCCGGGCCGGAACCCGGGCAGCCGCATTGTCCGTCCCATCTCGGTCAGCTTGGAATTGCGCTTGCCCTCGATATCGGCGGCCGGCAGCACCACCGTGAAGGCGCGCTTCAAGCCGTCAGAGAGCGTCTCGGTGACCTGCATACCCGTCTCATCCTGTCGCTATATCGGCCACTGGTGCGGGCGAAGGGACTTGAACCCCCACGGCTTGCGCCACCAGAACCTAAATCTGGCGTGTCTGCCAATTCCACCACGCCCGCGAGCGGCCGAAAATCCAGTAAGGCGGGCGCTTTAGCCCACGCACCGGGGCAGGGCAAGCGTGACCGCCCGCGAGGTGGCCGCCCGGCACCGATTTTGCCCGCCCCTGCGGGAAACCGGCATGGCCCGGAACCAGCCACCCCTACCCTGCCGACGCCGAGCCGGACAGGGTCTCGACGGGCAGGACCGCGACGGGCAGGCCACGTTCAGCCGCCGAGAGTGGTGGCGAGGGATTGGAGAAAAATGCCGAGCGCGACATCGGCGGCGAGGAGGCCCGCGGCGAGCAGGAGGGATGTCAGGACATGGCGCAATGCCCGCCATTCGATCCAAATCTGCCAGAACACGGTAACCAGCAGGATGATCGGGGGCAGCAGGGTTGGCAGGGGAACCAGGCGCGACTGATCGGCGGCGAACTGGACCAGGGCCTGGGCGAGGTTGCACCAGTTCCAGACCGTGAGCAGAGCGGGCCAGATGACGAGGCGCCCGGTGCGGCGCAGGACTTCGTGCGCAAGGAGCAGAAAACCCGCCCAGCCGATGGCGAACAGCAGCGCCTGCACCAGAACCATATGCCAGACCGGCGCGGGCAGGGGCGCGCCACGCAGATCGACCCAGCGCGAAAAAGCGAGCAGACCAAGACATAACGGCGCGGCGAGGAAACTGAGCCGGATGGCGGCCGGGCCTGGCGCGGTGAGACGGGGCACGAGGCCGAAAACGAGGCGTACGGTTTCGGCAAGGCCCTGAGCCAGCGCGGCGCGACGGGTCACAGCGACAGGGCGGGGGCGGGGTGATGCGGCCTCTGGGCGAGGCGGAGGCCAAGCGGCACGCTCAGCACCAGGGCGAGGGTGAGTGTGACCGCGAACAGGAACGCAAGACCGCGCCAGGGGCCGAGCGCCAGGCCACGCCAGGCGAGAAACCAGTTCAGCAGCACCGAATAACTGAACAGCAGGGCGAAGACGATGGCAAAGGTATCGACACCGCCGATGCCACCATTGGCCAGGGTGATGAGCAGCAGCAGCCCGAGACCGACCACCGGCAGGGCGAGCTGACACCAGTTCATGGCGGTGGCGTAGCGTAACCAGAAGGCTTCGCGGTGCCAGAGCCGCGCGTAGAGATGGGAAATGACCGGCTGGCCGAGCAGCACGCACAGCATCTGCAACCCATCATCGAGCCCGACGCGCCAGCCCATGACCACGAGTTCGGCGCCGGCGCCAACCAGGGTGAAGGCGAGCAGCGGCGCGAGGCTCGCGAGGAAGCCGGCGGGGCTGGCCTCGATCGCGTCGAACCCGGCCGGGTTGAAGGCGACGAGACGGGCGATGGCCCCGAGCAGACGATCATGCGGAACACGACTTGGGGTCATCATGACCTTGGGGCCGCGAAAAACCCGCGCAGGAAGCGCGTATAGATCCGGGTCAGGGTTTCGAGTTCATCGAGTCGGATGTGCTCGTCGGCCTTGTGCATGGAGGCGCCAACCGGGCCGAATTCGGCGACCGGGCAGAGCGTGGCGATGAAGCGGGCATCCGAGGTGCCGCCCCCCGTATCGAGTGCGGCCCGAGCGCCGGATTCGGCCTCGATCGCGGCCTGGAGGTGATCGAGGGCGGGGCCGGGCTCGGTGAGGAAGGCCTCCCCCGAAACGGCGATATCCAGCGTGTGGTCCGGCGCATGGGCGGCGCAGGCCTGGCGGAGCCAGGCGGACAGAGTGGCGCCGGTATGTTGATCGTTGAACCGGATATTGAAGGCGGCGCGGGCCTGAGACGGAATGACGTTGGTGGCCGGGTTGCCGACATCGATGCTGGTGATCTGGAGCGAGGACGGCTCGAACCGGCTGGTGCCGGCATCGAGCGGGGCCGCGGTGAGGGCGGTGAGGATACGGACGAGGCGATGGATGGGATTATCGGCACGATGAGGATAGGCGGCGTGGCCTTGCACGCCGCGCACGGTGAGTTGGGCGTTGAGACTGCCGCGGCGACCGATTTTGATGACTTCGCCCAGCCGCTCGGGGTTGGTGGGTTCGGCGAGCAGGCAGAAATCGGGGATTTCGCCGCGCTCACGCATCCAGTCGAGGACGCGGGCGGTGCCGTCCCTGGCCGGCCCCTCCTCGTCGCCGGTGATGAGGAAGGCAAGTTTGCCGGCGACGGGCGCCTCGGCGAGGACGCGGGCGGCGGCGGCGATGAGGGCGGCGAGACCACCCTTCATGTCGCACGCGCCGCGACCATAGAGGGTGCCGTTTTCGACGCGGCCGGCGAAGGGCGGCAGGCGCCAGACGGCATCGCCGGGGGGGACGACATCGGTATGGCCGGCAAGACAGAGAAAAGGCGGCGCGTGACCCAGGCTGGCGTAGAGGTTTTCGACCTCGTTGAAGCGGAGCCGATGGACCTCGAAGCCTTGTCCGGCGAGCCAGTCGGCGATGAGGGTTTGCGCCCCGGCATCCTGGGGAGTGACCGAGGGACAACGGATGAGGGCGGCGGCAAGGGCGGCGGGGTCGGTAACCGGCGCCTGCGCCGATGGGGCGTGATCCATCACGGTCAGTCCCGCAGCAGGTCGTTGAGAGAGGTTTTGGCGCGGGTACGGGCATCGACCTGCTTGACGATGACGGCGCAGGCCAGCGAGGGCCCAGGGGTGCCATCGGCCAGAGGCGGGCCGGGCAGCGTGCCGGGAACCACGACGGCATAGGGCGGAACGCGGCCATACGCGATGCGGCCGGTGGCGCGGTCGACGATTTTGGTGGAGGCGCCGAGGAAGACGCCCATGGCGATGACCGCGCCCTGACCCACGATGACACCCTCGGCGATTTCGGAGCGGGCGCCGATGAAACAATCATCCTCGATGATGACGGGGTTGGCCTGCAGGGGCTCGAACACACCGCCGATGCCGACGCCGCCGCTGATGTGGCAATTGGCGCCAATCTGGGCGCAACTGCCGATGGTCGCCCAGGTATCGACCATGGTGCCGGCGCCGACATGGGCGCCGATATTGACAAAGCAGGGCATGAGCACGGCGCCGGGGGCGATGAACGCGGCACGACGGACGATCGCGCCGGGGACCATGCGGAACCCGGCGGCGGCGAAGTCGGGCGCGGCCCAGGACTCGGTTTTCAGGCCGACCTTGTCGAACCAGACGCTGCCGGCGGGGCCACCCTGCACCGGGGCGGAGGGTGTGAGGCGAAAGGACAGGAGCACGGCTTTCTTGAGCCATTGATGGGTGACCCAGGCCCCGTCGTGCTTTTCGGCCACGCGATAGGTGCCGGCGCCGAGGCCGACGAGGGCCTGGCTGACGGCGTTCTGGCAGACGAGGCGCGACTCATCGGCCAGATGGTCGCGCCGGTCCCAGAACTGGTCGATCACGTCGGGCAGGGAGGCGGGGTCGGGCATTCAGCGGTGTCCGGGTTGGGCGAGGGACCATGCGGAGCGGGTTGCGCGGCGTCAATGCGGTTTGACGCAAAGCGGAGGCGGCGGTTGGTAACCGAGTATAAACGGAGAGCGGGGTAACCAGGGCCATGCCCGGAGATATTCTGTCCCGCGATCATGCGCTGAACCTGGCGTTGCTGGAAAGCCGGCAGCGCTGGCGCGACCTCGTACGCATTTCGGCCGATCTGGCGTTCGAGACCGACGCGGAGGGGCGGTTCGTGTTCCTGGCGCCCGAGTCTGTGCTGGGCTGGCCGGCGGAGGCCATGGTGGGCGCCGCGGCGGATCGGCTGCTGGCGGTGGATGACGGGCCGCGTTTCAACCCGTTTTTTTCAGCGGTGGCGCTGCGGGATTGCCTGGTATGGCTGCGGCGGGATGACGGCACGCCATGCCGGATGCGGTTTTCGGTGGCACCGCTCTACGATCAGACGGGAAAGATCGCGGGCGCGCGCGGGGTGGCGCGCGACGCGACCGACCATGACCGGGTGGAAACCGCGACCGCACGGGTGCTGCGGCGGGCGGCGCTGATCGACCATTTGCGCAGCCATGTGCTGACCGAGGTGCTCGGCAGCCGCAAGGTGATGCGGGGGCTGGAGGCGCTGGTGGCGGCGATTGGCGCGGCCGGGGCGGCGATGCTGCGACTGGTGGGACCGAGCTGCGAGGTGATTGGCGCGACCGCGACGGTTGCGGAGTCGGTGCGGCTGGCGGCGGCGCACCAGATGGCGCAAGGCCTGGATTCGCCGGTTCTGGTGGCGGGGCCGGATGGAACCCTGGCGGCGCTGGCAGCGACGCCGACGCGGTTCGACCTGGGCCATGCGCTGCTGGCCTGGCGCGATGCGCCCCATGATGGCTGGGACGGGGACGAGCTGGCGCTGCTGGCGGCGGCCGGCACGGTGCTGCGCAACGGGCTGGAACAGGAGGCCGTGCAGCTGGAAATGGCGCAACTGGCGCGAACCGACCCGCTGACCGGGCTACCGAACCGCCGGGCGTTTCAGGAAACCCTGGACCGGCGGATTGGGCGGCTGGAAGCGGATTGCGGCCGGGGTGTGTTACTGTTCATAGATCTGGACGGGCTGAAACCGGTGAATGACGGGCTGGGCCACGAGGCGGGAGACGCACTGCTGCGCGAGGCGGCTTGTTTGTTACGCGCTGCGGTGCGGGACCAGGACCTGGTGGCACGGCTGGGTGGCGACGAATTTGGCGTGTGGCTGGACGGGGCGGACAGGTTTGCCGCCGCCGAACGGGCGGAAATGCTGTGCCGTGCGGCTGCGTCGCAGTTGGGGCGCGAGATTGGCGAAATGCCGGACGGGTTGCGGCGACCGGGGTTTTCGATCGGCCTTGCGGTTCGCGAGGCGGGTGACGAGTCGGACGCGGCGACGCTGCTGCGACTGGCGGATACGGCGATGTATCGGGCGAAGCAGGCCGGTGGGGACGGTTGGCGGGCTCACACCCTCGGTCACACGCCATGACCGTGGCGGAACGGGTTTGATAGGCACGCTGCCACACGGCAACCCAGTGGCAGCGAGGCGAAGCCCGAGGCGGTGGCGCGCTGGCCACGTCGGGTCGAAGGGGATGCGTGGACGGCAACCGCCAAAAGGGCCTGACACAGGAATTCTGTAGATGATCAGCCAGAGCCAGGAGGCTTTTCTGACTGACGTGGTGGCGATGGGGTTGATTGACGACCCTGAGGACGAACACGCGCGGGTGCGGCTGGGGGCCGCGCCGGAAACCCCAGCCGATGTGTTGGCCGGGCTGGCGACGGACAGTTCGGTGTTGGTGCGAAGTGCGGTGGCGCTGAACCGGGCGACGCCCGCGGTTGCCGACAAGGCGCTGACCACCGATCCGGATGAGCGGGTTCGGGCGGTATTGGCGCGCAAGCTGGGCGCGTTGCTGCCGTCTCTGACCGGTGAGGACCACTCGGCGCTGGCCGCGGATTGCTGCGCCAATTTGCGGGTTCTGGTGTGTGACGAGGCCGAGCGGGTGCGCGCGGTCGTGGCGGAAACGCTGAAGGACATGCCGGATTTATGCCGCGATGTGTTGATGGCGCTGGCACAGGATCCGTGTTTTTCGGTCAGTGACCCGATATTGCGGCTTTCGCCGGCGCTGAGCGAGGCGGATCTGCTGACGCTGATCCGCGCCAAACCGGCGGCCCACACCATTGCGAGCATTGCGGCCCGGCCGGTGCTGAATGAGACCCTGTGCGATGCGATCGCGGCCAGCGCGGACGATATGGGGATACGGGCGATGCTGTCGAACCATTCGGCCAGCCTGCGCGAATCGACCTTGGACCAGCTTGTGGCGCAAGCGGCGGGGCACACGGGCTGGCATGAGCCGATGGTACGGCGGCCGGTGCTGTCGGCGAACAGCGCGCGGATGCTGGCGGAGTACGTTTGCGGGTCTTTGTTGCAGGTACTGGCGGCGCGCCAGGACCTGACGCCGAGCGTGTTGACGGTATTGCGGGAACGGCTGACGGCGACGAGCGAGGCGAAGCCGGTGGCGGGCAAGCCGCAGGGGCGGCGGGACCTGCCGCAGAACTGGCCGCGGGCGGGCGCGAGTTGGCACACCGAGGCGGAATTGATCGACGCTATTCGGCATGGGGATTTGCGGCGGGTGAGCGTGGTGCTGGCGGCGGCGAGCGGGTTGACGCTGGATGCGGTGGAACACGCGGCCCAGACACGCAACGCGCGTGCCGCGGTGGCGTTGTTGTGGAAGGGGGGATTCACGATGCGGGCGGCGGCGGCGGTGCAGACGATGTTGTTCGGGCTGCGGCCGGAATCGGCCCTGCTGGCGGGGCCGGATGGAGAGTTTCCGCTGTCGCGCCAGGAGATGCAGGGGGCGATCGCGTTGATGGCCAAATACGGCCCGGAGGTCTGACCCCCCTGCCCTGCCTGGCCTGCCTGGCCTGACCTGGCTGGCCTGGGTTGGTTTGGGTTGGCGCGGCCTGCTTTGGTCTGGATTTGCTGTGGCTGGAGTTGCTTGGGTTCGGCCTGGCGCAGCCGGATCGCTCTGACCCGGGTTGGTTTTGTCCGTGTTGGTGTGGCCCGGGTTGGCTCAGCCTGCTTTGGTCTGGATTTGCTGTGGCTGGGGTTG
>JAJXVA010000079.1 GCA_021782435.1 Pseudomonadota bacterium | reverse complement strand
CGCTCCGAGTCACGACAAGATGGGGGAGCGACTGGTGCCACCCCTCAACGGCTGGTGGCCGTCGCCATCAGCAGCCGCACCCGCTTCCCATTCGAGATATTGAACCCGTCCACCTCCGCGAACGGGTGTAGCGACGCGCCCCGCGTCGCCAGGCGTGTCGCCAGCGCGTCCCAATACCGCGCCGTCACCGCCACCACCCGGTCCGGCGCCACATGCGCGCCATCGGGCATCAAAAACCGCGTGGCCAGGTCCGTTGTGCCGAGCAACAGCGTGTCCGTGCCGCACAAAAATATCAGGCTCGGCTCGGCAAAACCCAGGCTGGCAAAAGCCGCGTCCGCGGGCCGCCCCTGCGGCCAGTGCGCCCGCAAATCCGCCGCCACCCGTGGGGTTATCCAAATCGGGCGCAGGCGCGGCAGTTCGTATCCCAGAATGCTCACCAGCAGCGCGGGCAAGGCCAGCAGCATCAGGCCGGCAGTCCGCCGCGGCCGTGCCCAGCCCAGCCCCACCAGCGCCACCGCCAGCACCAGCGCCGTCACGCCAGCCGGCCAGCCGAGCCCGTCCAGCGCCGCATTCCCCGGCGCCACCACATAGGGCAACGCCATCGCCGCGCCACCCAGCCCCAGCGCCGCCACCAGGGCCAACCCACTGCCCACCCAGCCCAACCGCCGCGAAGGCGTCAGCGCGCTCGCCATCATCCATCCCGCCAGCAGGCACAACGCCGGATAAAGCGGCAGCGTATAATGCGGCAATTTGGTCGGCACGATCTCGAACACCAGCCAGGAAGGCACCAGCCACGCGAGCAGAAACCGCATTTCCGCCCGCCGCCGCAGTTCCCACGCATAAGGAATCGCCGCCACCGCTGGCGCGGTCGCGGCAAACAACAGCATGGTCGCCAGCGCCAGGTGCAGGCCCGGCGGCGCCCCGTGCGCATCGTCCCCGCCCACCAGCTTGTTGGTGAGGTCGCGACCAATGGCGCGCGCGAAAAATTCCCCGTGCGTAGAAATATCTATCGCAACAAACCACGGCAGCACCAGGGCCAGAAACAAAACCACGCCAAATCCCGGATGCAGCGCCCGCAGACACGTCACCACCTCGGCACGCTTGCCGCTCAGCGCCAGCGCCAGCAGCGTCAGCCCCGCCACCATAGGCGCCACCGGCCCCTTCAACAAAACGGTCAGCGCCAGCGTCGCCCAGAACAGCGCCGCCTTCAGGCGGCTCAACTCCGTCGGCCGCAGCCAGGCTTCCGCCAGCACCCCCATCATCACCGTGCTCGCGCCCAGCAGGGCCGCATCGGTCTTGGCTATGTGCACCTCCACGCACAACACCAAACTCCCGGCCAGAAACACCGCCCCCGCCAGCGCCGCCCGCGCGCCCACCAGGCGCTGGCCAAACCCGAACACCGCCAGCACCGCCACGATCCCACCCAGCAGGGAAGGTATCCGGTACGGCCAGACCGGGTTACGCCGCGCAATCCCCAATTCCCGCGCCGCCGCGGCAAACGGCACCTGCAGCCAGTAAATCCCGATCGGCTTGCGGTAACGCGGCACCAACCCGTTGCGAATATCCACGAAATCGCCACTGTCCAGCATCTGCCGGGTCGCCTGCACAAATCGGGCTTCGTCACGGTCCCCGGTCGGCAGTTGCGTAAACCCCGGCAGCCACAGGGTCAGGCACACCAGCACCAGCGCCACATAGGGCCTTATCCCCTGGCACAGCCAAACCAAGCCCGGCTCCAGCCCCGCCCGCGTCCGCACCCATGCCTTCATGGGCCGGGCTCTAGCCCACATCGCGCCCACGCTCAAATCCGCCCTTGCCCGCCCCAGTTTCCAGGAATTTCCCGTCATGTCATCGGTCCGATGCCCGATAGCGGCCGCCTTTGTCCCCAGCCGATCGGGGCGCTACAACCCCCGCCATGCCCCCGAACCCCGACCCGGACCCCACGCGTGACGCCGCTCTCAGCCTGCTGCGCGGCGTCCTCAATCAGCACCGCCCGCTCGAAACCGCGCTCGATGCCCTCACCGTCCCCGCCCGCGACCGCGCGGCCGCCCATCGCCTCGCCGCCGGCACGCTCCGCCGCCTCGGCACGCTCGATGCCGCGATCGAGCCCTTCCTCCGCCGCTCCCCCCCTCCCGATGTGCGCCATATTCTGCGCCTCGGCGCCGCCGGCCTGCTGTTCCTGCAAACCCCGCCCCACGCCGCGGTCGGCACCGCCGTCGGCCTCGCCCACGCCAACAAACTCGCCCCCTTCGCCGGCCTCATCAACGCCGTCCTGCGCAAACTCGCGGCGCTCGGCCCCCAGGCCCTCGAGGGCCTGGACAGTCCCCGGCTCGATACCCCCGCCTGGCTCTGGACCGCCTGGGGCCACGAGGCCCGCGCCATCGCCATCGCCCATCAGCAGGAAGCCCCGCTCGATCTCACGTGCCATCCCGGCGCCCCGGTGCCGGATGGCGGCCTCCTCCTCCCCACCGGCACCTGCCGTTTTCCCCCCGGCACCGCCCCCACCGCCCTGCCCGGCTTCACCGAGGGGAATTTCTGGGTGCAGGACGCCGCGTCCGCCCTCCCCGCCCGCCTGCTCGCGGCCCAGCCCGGGGAATATGTGCTCGATCTCTGCGCCGCGCCCGGCGGCAAAACCGCCCAACTGGCCACCACCGGCGCCCGCGTCACCGCCATCGAGCGCGACCCGATGCGCCTCGATCGCCTGCGCCAGAACCTCGCCCGCCTCAACCTCACCGTCGAAACCATCGAAGCCGACGCCCTGCTCTGGCAGCCCGAAACCCGGGCCGATGCCATTCTGCTCGATGCCCCGTGCAGCGCCACCGGCACCATCCGCCGTCACCCGGACGTGCCCCACCTCAAACGCGCGAAAGATATCGCCACCCTCACCACCCAGCAGGACGCGCTCATCGCCCACGCCCACACCATGCTCAAGCCCGGTGGCCGGCTGATCTACGCCGTCTGCTCCCTCCAGCCCGAGGAAGGCCAGGCCCGCATCGCAACCGCCGTCGCCACCGGCAAATGGCGCGCCGACCCCTTCACCGTTGAGGAATTCCAGGGCTTCCCCGCCCTCCCCACCGATGCCGGCCACCTGCGCACCCTCCCCTTGCAGTTACCCGAACACGGCGGGCTCGACGGCTTCTTCGCGGCAAGGCTCGTGGCCATATGAAAGGCCGGCCTGCGACCTTTTTGACAGGAAAGTCGCGGCTGCTGAATTTCTCATCCCATCACGAACACATCGAACCGCGTCGTCCGTCCGCTGATCGAATAGCTCGGCGCCGGCACGCCCTCCGGCAGCGCCGCCCGCGCCGGCCATTTCAGCACCACCCGGTGCGTCGCCACCGCCAGCGCCGCGGCAATCAGCGCCGGCTTGTCGTCGTCATCCCCGACCAGCGCCCTCAGTTCCCGCATCGGCAGTTTCACCAGCGCGGAATTGCCGCGTTCCGGGTGCATCGGGTCGAGCAGCACCGTGTGCGGAGCGAGCATTGCCAATAGGCGGGTCGCATCGCCGCGCACCAAATTCATCCGCGCCGCGGCGGCGGCCAGCGTCGCATCGCCCGCGGCACGGGCCGCTGCAATCGCATCGGCCAGCGCCACCTGCACCACGGGCGCGCGCTCCATCAGCGTCACCTCACATCCCAAAGACGCCAGCAGCAGCGCGTCCCGCCCCAACCCCGCCGTCGCATCCACCACCGGCGGCACCCGCCCGGGCTTTATCCCCACCGCCCGCGCCAGCGCGCCGCCACGCCCCTCCCCGCGGCGCAGCCGCGCGGCAATCGCACCCTCGGTGAAATCAATCCGGAACGGGGTAATCGGCATGCCGCCACCCTATCATGCCCGGCAAACGCCGTGCGACCGCCGCCGGCGCGGCGTGCTCTGATTTCGCCCGGACATTTCGGCAGTCGCCTCGTCTTCCATACCCGGACGCACACCCTGGGGATTTCATCATGGTTCGAGACGATCCGATCGTCGTTACCAGTAGGGCGCCGATTCCCGCTGCTTCGCACAATCGCGAAGGGCTGCGCCATCGGGCGGCCCGCGCTCACCAACCTCATGTCTCTTTTATCGTCTCCAGCACCACCAAAGATCTGACGCTCATCCGGTCTCCCGTGTACGCCAGAATCTTGTTCACGAGCTCATTCAGTCCGGACAGATCGTGGACGACGACATACAACACATAGTCGGTATCCCCCGTCACCGCCCGACAACTCAATACATTCTCATAGCGATTGATATAGGTGGCGAAGGCTCTGCGCTGATGCTTCGACTGGGAGGCCATATTCAGGTGCACATACGCACTGACATTGAGGCCGAGCGCCCTGGGGTCGATGCGCGCGCGATATCCCTGAATAGCGCCCGCTTCCTCCAACCGTGCCCGGCGGCGATAACACTGGGACTCCGAAAGACCAACCCTCGCGGCAAGCTGGCTGTTGGTCAGATCTCCCACCGCCAGGGCCATGAGAAGTTTGTGGTCAAATCCGTCTAGCTGCTCGAACATTGTCATTTTCCTGAAATATATGCGACTTTTTTACGGGCCAGGCGAAAATTCCGAACCAGATTGCAAAGACATTACTCCGCCCGCTCGTTATAGAATCCGGGCCACGATCGGCACGATGAGGAGTGACATCACGATACCTTGACTAGACCCATCCACCCGCGGCCGAATATAGCGTTGGCAGCATTCACCACTCAAAATAAATGTAAATCCTTACGAAGGAAATCTTTCTTATGCGCACAAGAATAGCCCTCATGGCAATCGCTTCACTCGTCGCCACCACCTCCATGGCGCTCGCCCAGAACGACATCACGTCCAGCAGGAACGGGCGCCTGGTCTACGCAGCGCCACAGGCTTCGATGAAACTTTCCCCGGCGCATATCGGGGAATCCCAGGCAGCGACGATCTACAGCAATCTGGCCGCCGCATATCCCAAAGGGCTGTTCAACTCGGAAATCGGCACGTCCGTCTACGGCCCGGGCGCCAGCGGTGGCAGGCCGCAGTCGGTGGCCGCTACCTTTACCCCGAGCACGAGCGCGACCGCCGTGGCCATCAAGGTCGCGGTTCAAGCATTCCCCAGCACCCAGAGCACTTTTGTTGTGTCGATCTACTCGGACAAGGGTGGCGTTCCCGGCCAGGCGCTCTCCGCCACGGCGGCCACAGCCACATCGGTTTTCGGGAATTGTTGCGGGATAGTCACTGTGCGGTTCAAAGGCGTGGCGCTGACCGGCGGCACACCCTATTGGGTCGTGCTCGGCACCAGCAAAAGCCAGACGAACAGCGATGTCGTGTGGAACCAGGAAACCGTGGACCAGGTCGACCAAACCAACATCGGATTCAACGACGGGAACGGTTGGCAGTTGATTCCCATGACTATCGGCCTCGCTTTCGGCGTGTTCAGCCAGTAACGCCCGGCGGAAGCCGCGGCCGTAAACCGCGCGACGACGCAACCGGGGGGTCGGGGGGAAATCCCCCGGCCCGTTTCGGCGCGCGCGACCCGACCCGTCTGACGCCGCCGCATCGCCCTCTCCGATGCGGTCGATCTCGGGATTTGCGTCCGTCAAATACGCGGCGTCGCGCCACGCGGCACACATCCCAATCCGGTCCTCCCAACCCGATCATCGCCAAATCCGCACCACCGGATACGCATTCCACCAGCCGCCCGCAGCCATGCGGTCGGCCGCGCCGGATCCCCCCGCCCGCGCGGGCCCGCATTGCCCCACCTCCGGCCCTGCCCTAAATCAGGGGACATGACCCAGCGTGCGCGCCCCACCCTCATCGCCCCCAGCCTTCTCGCGGCTGATTTCTCACGTCTCGGCCAGGAAGCCAGCGCCGTCGCCGCCGCCGGCGCCGATTGGCTGCACCTCGATGTCATGGACGGGCATTTCGTCCCCAATATCAGCTTCGGCCCCGCCATCATCAAAGCCATCCGCAAGCACTGCACGCTGCCCTTCGATGTTCACCTGATGATCGCCCCGGCCGACCCCTATCTCGCCGCCTTCGCCGAGGCCGGGGCCGACCATATTTCGGTGCACGTCGAAGCCGGCCCCCACCTCCACCGCTCCCTGCAAACCATCAACGGCCTCGGCCGCGTCGCGGGCGTCGCCATCAACCCCGCCACTCCCATCGAAACGATCGCCTCCGTGCTCGACATGATCGGTTGCGTCATCGTCATGACCGTCAATCCCGGCTTCGGCGGGCAGAGCTTCATCGCAAGCCAGCTGCCCCGCATCGCCGCCATCCGGCGCATGATCGACCAGTCCGGCCGCGACATCCGCATCACCATCGATGGCGGCATCACGCCGGAAACCGCCCCGCGCGCCATCGAGGCCGGGGCCGATGTGCTGGTCGCCGGCACCTCGGTCTACGCCAAACAAAACTACGCCGCCGCCATCCAGGCCCTCCGCCCCGCGGACGCAGCATGACGGAACGGGCGCGTTTCGGCCTCAAGCAGGTCCGCCGCGCCCTCGCCCGCCTGCCCCCGCTCGGCCGCATCCCCGAGGCCCCCCAGGTCACCGTGCGCGAGCCCTGGCCCGGAATCCCCGAACGCGGCGCCCGTCTGTTGAAGGGCGAGCTCGAAATCGCCGGCCTCATCACCCCCGTCACCCGGGCCACCTTCGCCGATACCGCCCTCGCCGAACCCGTGCGGGAAGCGGCCCTCGGCTTCGTCTGGCTGCGGGATCTGCGTGCCCTCGGCACCGACCCCGCGCGCCTGCGCGCCCGCACCCTGGTCGCGGATGCCATGGCCATCCCGCCAGATCCCGTGGCCACCCAGCCCCACATCGTCGGCACCCGCCTCGCCGCCTGGCTCGCCAATTACGAATTCTACGCCGCCAGCGCCGAGGACAATTTCCGCCAGAAACTCATGGCCCACATCATCGCCGATGCCCGGGCGCTGGCTGCCGCCCTCCCCGCCGAAACCCTCGACCGGCGCGGCCTCGCGGCCCTCAAGGGCCTCGTCGCCGTCGCCGTCGCGGTGCCGGAACTACCCGCCTTCATGACCCGCGTGCAGCGTTTCCTGCCCGCCGAACTCGCCCGCCAGATCGCCGCCGACGGCACCCAGGTCGAGCGCAGCCCCGCCGCCCAACTCGCCGTTCTGGCCGACATGCTGGAGATCCGCGCCCTGTTCCAGGCCTCCCGGGTCGCCCCGCCGCTCGCCCTCGCCGCCGCCATCGAACGCGCGTCCCTCGCCCTGCGCGCGCTCCGCCACGCCGACGGCGCGCTTGCCCTCTTCAATGGCACGCGCGAACATCAGGCGGCGGCGGTCGAGCGCGTTCTCGCCCAGGTCGGCCGCGGCGGCCGCCCCGCCAACTTCCTCCCCGAAGGCCGGTTCCACCGCCTCACCGGCGGCAAAACTCTGGTCCTGGTCGATGCCGGTGCCCCCCCGCCGCCGGGGCTGGACCGCACCGCCCATGCCGGCACGCTGTCGTTCGAGCTTTCGATCGGCCGCGAACGCCTCATCGTCAATTGCGGCGCCGTGCCCCCCGCCCCCGGCCCATGGCGCGACGCGCTGCGTGCCACCGCCGCCCATTCCACCCTCACCATCGCGGATATGTCCTCCTCCGAACTCCGCCCCGATGGTCTCGGCCGCCGGCCGGCAAAGGTCGAGGCCACCCGCCATGAAGCCAACGGCGCCCACTGGCTCGAACTCAGCCACGACGGTTGGCACCGCGCCTTCAACGCCATCCACCGGCGCAAACTCTATATTTCCCCGGAAGGAGATACCGTCGCCGGCGAGGACAGTATCGAAGCCCCCGAACCCCTCTCCTACACGCTGCGCTTTCACCTCCACCCCGGCGTCACCGCCAGCCTCCAGCAGGATGGCGCCGCCCTGCTTCGCCTGCCCAGCGGCGGCTTCTGGCGCCTGCGCGCCGATGCGCTCCCCCTCGCCATCGAGGAAAGCATCTATTTCGGCGCCGAACTCCCCCGCCGCGGCGAACAGATCGTGCTGACCGGCTTTCGCGACTCGCCACAACGCGTGGAATGGGCGATCACCAGGGTAAGCCCCTAGGAAGTCCGCTACTTCTTGAACAAAAGCCCCAAAAGCCGTTCGCATATGGTAATTCCGCCAATGCCGGAACCCCCGGTTTCGAAATCTGCCGGCGTCTCATGAAAATCGCCTTCATCGTCAACGTGGACTTCGCGCTCTACCACTTCATCGCCCCCCTGATGCGGGAAGCCCGCGCACGCGGGCATGACGTCGTGGCCTTCTGCGCCGATGGTCCCCTGCTCGCGCCGCTACGCGCCGAAGGCCTGCGCATCCAGGCGGTGCCCTTGGTGCGCCGCCTCTCTCCGCTCGCCCATGCGCGCGCCCTCTCAGCCCTCATCGCCCAACTTCGCGCCGAACACCCCGATCTCGTCCACGCCCACATGCCCATTTCCGGCTTTCTCGGCCGCCTCGCCGCGCGTATCGCCGGTGTGCCCCGCATCGCCTATACCTGCCACGGCTTTCTGTTCAACCAGCCCGGCCCCGTCTGGCGCCGCGCGCTTTCCTTGGTCATGGAATTCACGGCCGGCCGCATGACGCACATATTCCTCACCGTCAGCGAACAGGAGGCATCCGACGCCAGGCGCCTGCACATCGCGCGCCACCCCATCGCCATCGGCAATGGCCGCAACCCGGCGGTCTTCCGGCCAGATCCGCAGGCCCGCGCCCGCATCCGCGCCACCCTTGGCGTGCCGGACTCCCGGCCCGTCATCATCGCCGTCTCGCGCCTCGTGCGCCACAAAGGCTACCCGGAACTCGCCGCCGCCATGCGCGATATCGATGCCGAACTCTGGGTCGTCGGCACGCGTCTGCCGCATGATCGCGGGGCGGATATGGAAGCGCTGCTGCGCGCCGCCGGCCTCGGAGACCGCCTCCGCCTGCTCGGCTACCGCGCGGACGTCGCCGACCTCCTCGCCGCGGCCGACATCTTCACCCTGCCCAGCCATTTCGAGGGTCTGCCCATGTCCATCATCGAGGCCATGCTCACCGGCCTGCCCGTCGTCGCCACCAACATACGCGGCCCGCGCGAGCAAATCACCGATAACATCACCGGCCTTCTCGTACCCCCCGCCGACGCGTCCGCCCTCGCCGCGGCCCTCACCCGCCTCGTCTCCGATGCGCCGCTGCGCGCCACCCTCGGCCACGCCGCCCGCGATCACGCACTCACGCGGTATACCGAGGCCGATGTGCTCTCCCGCACCCTTGCCGCGCTCGGCGCATGACATGAAAACACCCGCCAGAGATATTCCCCTTAGAATTAAGGGAAATAAAAAAGAATATTATTCGTGCAATTTCTCTGCGCTCCCCTGCAAAAACGAACCACTTGCTTTCTTTCATTATCGAAGGCCGCCAGCATGATCACCCCCATCACCCGCGCCCTCCTCTCTGTATCCGACAAATTCGGCCTCGTCCGCCTCGCCCGCGCGCTCTCGGCCAGCGGCACGGAAATTCTCTCAACCGGCGGCTCCGCCCGCACCCTGCGTGAAGCCGGAATCCCAGTCATCGAGGTCTCCGACCATACCGGCATCCCAGAAATCCTCGACGGCCGCGTCAAAACCCTGGTCCCGCAAATCCACGGCGGCCTCCTAGCCCGACGCGATCTGCCAGCGCACCTCGCGCAAATGGAACAGCACCACATCACCCCCATCGATCTCCTCGCCGTCAACCTCTACCCGTTCGAAGCAACCGTCGCCGCAGGTGGCAACCCAACGGATTGTATCGAGAATATCGATATCGGTGGCCCCGCCCTCATCCGCGCCGCCGCCAAAAACCATGAATTCGTCACCGTCCTCACTGATCCCACCCAATACGATTCCGTCATCGAGGAAATCACTACCCAGGGCGGAACCACGCTACCCACCCGCCGTATGCTCGCCGCCGCGGCTTACGCCCGCACCGCCGCCTACGATGCCGCCATCGCCACCTGGTTCACCGAGCAGCAGAATACCCCCTTCCCGGATCGTCTGATCCTCTCCGGCACCCGCCGCCAAACGCTCCGCTATGGGGAAAACCCCCACCAACAGGCCGCCTTCTACACAACCTCCAACCGTCCGGGCATCGCCACCGCCCGCCAG
>JAJXVA010000078.1 GCA_021782435.1 Pseudomonadota bacterium | reverse complement strand
AACCGCCGACGGGGCGGGTCAGGCCGGCGCCAAACACCGCATCGACCACGATATCGGATCGCGCGGCCTCGTCCGGCGTGAACGGGACATGCGGGCCTAACCACTGGCTGGCAGCCCGGGCCGCATCCGATTCCGCACGAGGCGGTGCCAGGGCGGCGAGGCGCACGGGCCAGCCATCCCGAACCAGCAACCGCGCCGCGACATAGCCATCGCCGCCGTTATTGCCCGGCCCGCACAGCACCAGGGTGCGGCACGGGGCGAAGAGGCGCGCCGCCAGCAAAGCGACGGCGAACCCGGCGCGGGCCATCAGGACGTCGACGGCGAGCCCGGCGGAAGCCGCCGCCTGGTCGAGCCCGGCCATCATGGCCGGTGGCAGCAACGCCATGGGCGGCAGGGGGCGCGGCAGATCGGGGGCGGTCAGAAGGGGCGGTGAGCCAGGGAGGCGTGACATTTTGTGCGCTGCGGTATTAGCTTGAGGCGAGTTTACGCCGGGGGGCAGGCCGATGGCGATGGTGATCACCGTGGCCCAGCAGAAAGGCGGCGCCGGCAAAACCACGCTGGCCGCCAACCTGGCCGCCGCCCTGGCGCCGACCGCCCGCGTGGCGCTGATCGATATCGACAAGCAGCGCAGCCTCGCCGCCTGGCACCGGCTGCGCCCGGCCGCGCGGCCGGCGATTGCCTGCCAGGAGCTGAGTTTCTGGCGGCTCGACGCCGAGATCGCGCGGTTGCGCGCGCAGGTGGACTGCATTTTCATCGACAGCCCGCCGCAGATCGAGACCGATGCGCGCACCGCGATTCGGGTGGCCGACCTGGTGCTGGTGCCGCTTCAGCCGAGCCCGTTGGATTTGTGGGCGACGGAGGCGACGCTGCGCCTGGCCGCCGCCGAGCGCCAGCCGGCCGCGCTGGTGCTGAACCGGGTGCCCGCCAATGCGCGCCTGACGGATACGGTCCGGCAGAGTTGCGCGGCGGCGGGCCATGTTCTGCTGCCCGCGACGGTGGGCAACCGCGCGGTCATGGCCCAGGCCTTCGCGCAGGGGCTGGGCGCCGCGGAATTCGCGCCGAAATCGCCGGCAGCGGCGGAGATCGCGGCGCTGGTGGCGGCGGTGCGGCTTGCGGCGGGTTGGTGACCGCCGCGCCGCGCGGTGGCTGGCCCTGGGTTCAGAGGCCCTGGGTTCAGAGGCCCTGGGCTCAGTTACCTTGGGTTCACTGGCCGGGCGGCGGCAGGGCCTGCTGGTTGACCGCGCCGCGGCCGGTATTGTCGTAGGCGGGTTGTGGCGGCGCGTAGGCGGCGGGGGCCGGGCTGCGATAGGCGGGGCCGCCGCCGAAGCGCGTCAGCATGGCGCGGAGCGGGTTGGCGCCCGGATTGTTGACCTGGGCCTCGAGCACGATCTGCCGCGCGGCCAGGGCCTGGCCGTAATAGGCCTGATCCCAGCCGGTATCGCTGGAGAGAATGCTGCCGTTGAGGGCCACCCCGGCAAACAGGCCGCGAGAGTGGGAATAGGCGACGATATCGGCCCGCAGCGCCGCGGTGGTGGCGCCCTCGACGGTGGCGCCGAGGGTGGCGAAGGTGAGCCCGGCATCGGCGCCGAATTTGAACTGGCTGTCGAGCACCGCGTCGAGCCCGCGCCGGGTGAGGATCATCATGATGAATTCGCTGTCCTGGATACCGGCCTGGAAGCCCAGGCTGCCGCTGCCCATGGCGAAGAACGCCGGCGCCGACCAGCCGCCATTGCCGTCGCGCGCGAGCATGACGCAATCCCCGCCCGAGCCGCCGATCAGGAAGCCGACCTTGAAGATGCGTGGGCAGATCATGACCCCTTTCGCGCGGGCCAGGGCGTCGCGCCAATCGGTGCCGCTGGCGGGCGAGAGGAGATCCTCGAGGGTGAGGGTGGCGCGGTCGACCAGCGCCTGTTGCGGGTTGCCCGCCTCGGCGGTGCCGCTGCTGCACGCGGAAAGCCCGATCAGGGCCAGGGCCGCGATTGCCAAGCCGAACTGTCGTTTCATGTCACCTCCGGGTCAGGGTCCGCGCCGGCGCTTGTGCCGGCGGCGGGCGAGTCCGCGCAAACCTCCCCCTATGTCGCGGCGGGCCGGGCCATAATCAACCGGGCCGGGGCATCGGGTTTGCCTCCGGCCCGGCGTTGACGCAGACGACGCGCCAGCCCTGGGGGTGGCGTTCGAGCCGGGTCAGGGACAGATTCCGGACCGAGATGTGCAACACCGCGCGGCCGGGCGCGCCCATGGCGTGGGCCAGCGCCGCGCGGATGGCGCCGCCATGGCTGACGGCCACCACCTCCTGCCCGGCGAAGCGGGAAGCGAGATCCTCGAGGGTCGCGCCGACGCGGGCGATGACCTCGGCCAGGGTTTCGCCGCCGGGGGGCGCTTCCTCGGCGGCGTGGGGCCAGAACGGATGGGGGGCGAGGCTGAGCGCGGCCGTGACCGCTTCGTGCGGGAGGCCCTGCCAGGCGCCGAGATTTTGTTCGATCAGGCCCGGATAGGCGGCGAGCGGCGCCGGGCCGTAGCCGGCGGCGAAAATCGCCTCGGCGGTGCGCCGTGTGCGGCTGAGCGGGCTGACCGCCCAATGGGCGGGCGCCGGCAGCCGGGCGGCGAGCCAGCGGTAGAGCGGCGCTTCGGCCCGCAGGGTTGCCTCGCATACCGGCACGTCGTTGGCGCCATAGACCACCGCGCGCGATGGCGCATCCACCAGGGCGTGGCGGAGCAGCCAGAACCCGGTTTGGGCCGCGACCGTCATTCGCCGATGGTGAGCAGGGCGCCGCGCACCCGCGCGAGGCGGAATTCGCGCAGGAACACGAGGGCCAGGGCGCTGAGCCAGAGGAGGTTCAGCGCGGCCGCGAGGGCGAGTTCGCCGCCGGCGAAATGCCCCGCCAGCGCCGCGCGCATGCCCTCGAACACGTGCGTGGCGGGCAACGCCCAGGAAATGGCGCGCCAGGGCATGGGAATGACGCCGGCCGGGTAATAGACGGCGCAGAGCGGGGTGAGCCCGGCCAGCACGCCCCAGGCGAGGCTCTCGGCCCCGGCGCCGTGGCGCAGGATGAGCCCCATGACGCCGAAGCTGACGGCCCAGCCCATGACCACCAGATTGGCGAAGAACAGCACCAGCACCGGGCCGAACGCGAAAATGTCGAAATGGTAGAGCCCGTAGGCCAGGGCGGTGGCCGGGGTCAGGCCGGCGATCAGGCGCAGGGCGGAAACCGCCATCAGCCCCAGCACCGCCTCGGCCGGGCGGAGCGGGCTGATGAACACATGGGCGAGGTTGCGCGACCAGATTTCCTCGAGAAAGCTCATGGCCATGCCCATCTGCGCCCGCAGCGCGACTTCCCAGAGCAGGACCCCGCCCAGCAGCGCGCCGGCCAACTGCCAGCCCGTGCCGCCGCGCAGATAGAGGAACCGCGCGGTCAGCCCCCAGATCAGCATTTCGAGGGTCGGCCAGTAGCCGAGCTCGAGCAGGCGCGGCCAGGATTTGCGGTAGAGGCAGGCGTGCCGGTAGACCACGCCCCAGATACGCCTGAGCCGGGGCGCCCTCATGCCGGCAGCGCGCCTTCGCGGTGAATGCGCAGGAACACCTCCTCGAGCGTTTCGCGGCCGTATTTCGCCAGCAGGTCACGCGGGGTGCCGCGGTCCACGACCTCGCCCGCCTTGAGCATCAGCACCCGGTCGCACAGGCGCTCGACCTCGGCCATGTTGTGGGAGGCGAGCAACAGGGTACAGCCGGATTCCGCCCGATACGCCTCGAGCCAGCCGCGCACCATGTCGCCGGTATCGGGGTCGAGGCTCGCGGTCGGCTCGTCGAGCAGGAGCACGTCGGGGCGGTTGATCAGCGCCTTGGCGAGGGCGACGCGGGTTTTCTGGCCGGCGCTCAACTGACCGGCCGGGCGGTCGAGGAAGGCGCCGAGATCCAGCGCCGCGGCGAGTTCGGCGATGCGCGCCGAGAGGCGCGGCACGTTGTAGAGATGGCCGTAGACGCGGAGATTTTCGGCGACCGTCAGCCGCCCCGGCAGGGCCACGTAGGGCGAGGAGAAATTCATCCGCGCCAGCGCCGCGAACCGGTCGCGGGCCATGTCGTGGCCGAGAATTTCGATGCGCCCCGCGCTGGGCACGAGCAGGCCCAGCAACATGGCGATGGTGGTGGTTTTGCCGGCGCCGTTGCCGCCGAGCAGGTCGAGCGTTTCGTGGGCCGCGACGGTGAACGAGAGGTCGCGCACGGCCGAGACCGCGCCGTAGCGTTTGCCAAGCCCCTCGACCACGATGCGCGCCATGGCGCGGCGCATAGCCCAGGCGGCGCGCAGCCGAAAGCCCCCGGCGCGGGCGGCGGGTCAGGCCAGCGGTCGCCAGGCGTGGCCCTGGCGGGCGAGCAGGGAGGCGGCCTCGTCGGGGCCCGCGGTGCCGGAGGGGTAGATGGCGAGGGGGGGTGGCGCGGTGAGGATGGGCTGGACCGCCGCCCACCCGGCCTCGATCGCGTCGGCGCGCTGGAACAGCAGCCGATCCCCGCACATGGCGCCGTGAAAAATGCCCTCGTAGCCGTCGCGGGAGGCGTGGGGGCCGGGGCCGTCGAGCTGGAAGCGCATCTCGCCGCTGGCGAGGCGCAGGCCGAGGCCGGGCGCTTTCTGGCCGATGGCGAGCCAGCCGCCCGGCTCGGGGTCGATTTCGAGCCCGAGCACGGTCGGGGCCCGGGCCTCGCCGAACAGGGCGCGCGCGGGCGACCGGAAATGGACGATCATTTCGGTGCGGCGGGCGGCGAGGTGCTTGCCGGTGCGGATGTAGAAGGGCACGCCCTGCCAGCGCCAGGTGTCGATGCCGAGCTTGAGGGCGACGTAGGTTTCGGTGTCGCTGTCGGCCGCGACCCCGGGTTCGGCCCGGTAGGCGCGGGCCGGCTTGCCCAGCACCGTGCCGGTTTCATACTGGCCGCGGACGCAATCGGCCGGCGCGATGGGGGCGATGGCGCCGAGCAGGCGGGATTTGGCGTCGCGCACGGCATCGGCGGTCAGAGTGTCGGGCAGGTCCATGGCCAGCATGGAGAGCAGGGTGAAGAGGTGGTTGGGCACCATGTCGCGCAGCGCGCCGGTTTGTTCGTAGAAGGCGCCGCGCGCCTCCACCCCCACGGTTTCGGCGGCGGTGATCTCGACGTGGTCGATCGCGTCGCGGTGCCAGAGCGCCTCGAACACCGGGGTCGCGGCGCGGAACGGCAGCAGGTTCTGCGCCGCCTCCTTGCCCATGAAATGGTCGATGCGGAAGATCTGGTCCTCGGTGGCCGCGGCCAGGCACTGCGCGTTCAGGGCCTCGGCCGAGGGCAGGTCGCAGCCGAAGGGTTTCTCGATCAGGACACGGCGGAACCGGCCATCCGCTTCGGCCAGCAGGCCGGCGGCGCCGAGGCTGGTGACCAGGGGGCCGAACAGGCGCGCCGGTACCGCGAGGTAGAACAGGGCATTGCCGGTCAGGCGCCGGGCGAGGGTCTGGAACAGGGCGGGATCGGAAAAATCGCCCTGGGTGTAGGTGAGGCGCTGGCGCACGAACCCCCAGGCCGCGGCATCGATGGTGTCGGGGTGGAATTCGGCGGTGTGGTCCTGGGTGAAGCCCTCGAGGGTCGCGGTCAGGTCGTTGGCCCAATCCTCGGTGCTCGCCTGGGTGCGGTCGATGCCGAGCACCTGGAAGCCGTCATCGAGGCGGGACAGGGTGGCGAGATTGTAGAGGGCGGGCATCAGCAGCCGGTGGGTCAGGTCGCCCTCGGCGCCGAAAATGACGAGGGTGCAGGGCGGGGCCTTGGCCACGCCCGAAATTGCCACCGGGTCGGTCATGCGTCACCTTTGCCAAACGTGCCGCGCTTACTGCCCGGGCCCGAAGGGTCTGTCGATTAAACAACGGGAAAGGTTGTTTTTCGCCGCGCCGCGCGATGAGGGGGCAATGATATTGCTTGTACCCGGTTATTTCCGGCAATCCTGCATCGCGCCCGCGGCGCTTGCCCCGGACCCCAGGCCTTCCCTAAACGCTGTGGCGGATGATGGTGCAATCTGGGGCGGGGTTCATGGCGGCTGGGACGAGGCGCGGCGGGTTCAAGGTGGCGGTGGTCGGGGCCACCGGCGCGGTGGGGCGGGAGATGCTCAAGACCCTGGCCGAGCGGGAGTTTCCGGTAGGTGAGGTGGTAGCCCTGGCCTCGGGCCGGTCGGCGGGCGCCGAACTCAGTTTCGGGGAGGACCGGGTGCTGACCGTGCGCAACCTCGATACCTATGATTTCCAGGGCACCGACCTCGCGCTGTTCAGCCCGGGCGCCGCGGTTTCGGCGGTGCACGCGCCGCGCGCCGCGGCCGCCGGGTGCCTGGTGATCGACAATACCAGCCAGTTCCGCATGGAGCCGGACGTGCCGCTGGTGGTGCCGGAGGTGAACCCCGGCGCGCTGACCCGCCACCGCAAGCGCCGGATCATTGCCAACCCGAACTGTTCGACCATCCAGCTGGTGGTGGCGCTGAAGCCGCTGCACGACCTGTTCCGGGCGCGGCGGGTGGTGGTGGCGACCTACCAGTCGGTGTCCGGCGCGGGCAAGGAGGGGATGGACGAGCTTTACACCCATACCAAGGCTGGCTTCGTCAATGACAGCCTGGCGCCGGAGATTTTCACCAAGGAGATCGCGTTCAACGTCATTCCCCAGATCGACAAATTCCTCGATGATGGCGCGACCAAGGAGGAATGGAAGATGGCGGTCGAGACGCGCAAAATTCTCGACCCGGATATCGCGGTGTTCGCGACCTGTGTGCGGGTGCCGGTGTTCATTGGCCATGCCGAGGCGATCAGTGTGGAATTCGAGCGGCCGGTGGATGTGGCGCGGGCGCGGGAGGCGCTGCGCCGGGCGCCGGGCATAACCCTGCTCGACCACCGGGAGGATGGCGGCTACGTGACGCCCTTGGAGGCGCAGGGCGAGGACGCGGTTTATGTGAGCCGCCTGCGCCGCGACCCGACGGTTGCCAACGGGCTGGGCTTCTGGTGCGTGGCGGATAACCTGCGCAAGGGCGCGGCGCTGAACGCGGTGCAGATCGCGGAAGTTCTGGTGGCGGAGGGGTTGATCCGCGAGGCGGCGCCCGCCTGAGCCGGGCACGCGCCGCGCCCGCGCCGGCAATTGATGGCGGGGCCAAGCTCGGGTAACACCGGGCCATGTATGCGGAACGTCTGACCCGGCTGCGCCAAGCTCTGACCCGTGCGGGGGTGGACGGGTTCATTCTGCCGGTGGCGGACCCGCATCTCGGGGAATACATGCCCGAGCATGACCGCCGGGTCGCATGGCTGACGGGGTTTACCGGCAGCGCCGGGATCGCGATCGTGCTGCCGGACGCGGCGCGATTGCTGTCGGACGGGCGCTACCAGTTGCAGATGCGGGCGCAGGCCGATGCCGCGGTTTGGGGATTCGGACACAGTATCGAGACGCCGCCGGCCGAGTGGATGGCCGAGCACCTGGCGGGGCGCGCCTGCACGATAGGCTATGACCCGTGGCTGATCAGCGCCGACGGGCTGAAACGCTATAGCGATGCCGGGCTGACCCTGGTGGCGCTGGCGGAGAACCCGGTGGATGGCATCTGGCCGGACCAGCCGCCGCCGCCGCTCGACCCGGCGACCCCGCACAGCCTCGATTTCGCCGGCCGCACCAGCGCCGACAAGCGCGCCGAAATCGCGGCCGCCCTGGCCAAGGCCGGGCATGACGCGGCCATTCTGTCGGACCCGGCCTCGGTCGACTGGCTGCTCAATATTCGCGGCAGCGATGTGGACTGCACCCCCTTCGCGCTCGGGTTCGCGGTGATCGCGGCCGATGCCAGCGTGACGCTGTTCATGGAACCGGCGAAACTCGGGCCGGAGACGCGCGCCTGGCTCGGCGATGGCGTGAGCGTTCTGCCGCCGGCGGAAATGGCCCAGGCGCTGAGCCGCTTCACCGGCCGGAAGGTGCGGGTGGATTCGGCCGCCACCTGCCAGTGGTTCGGCCTCACGCTCGGCGCCGCCGGCGCGAAACTGGTGGCCGGCCCCGACCCCTGCGCCCTGCCCAAGGCGTGCAAGAACGCGGTGGAACGGGCGGGGGCACGCGCCGCGCACCACCGCGACGGGCTGGCGCTGGTGCGGTTTCTGCACGCGCTGGACCAGCGCCGCGATCTGACCGAGCTTTCCGCCGCCGCGCTGCTGAGCGGGCTGCGCGCGCTGAGCCCCGAGTACCGGGGCGAGAGTTTTCCCGCGATATCCGGCGCGGGCGAGAACGGCGCGATCATGCACTACCGGGTGTCGGCCGCGACCAACCGGGCGTTGCGCGACAACGAGGTGTATCTGATCGATTCGGGCGGGCAGTACCGGGACGGCACGACCGATGTGACCCGCACCGTGTGGCGCGGCCCGGCGCGCGCGCCGGAGGCGATACGGGAACGCTACACGCGCGTGCTCGCGGGGCATCTGGACCTCGCCGCGATCGCGTTTCCCGAGGGGGTTGCCGGCCCGCACCTGGATGCCCTGGCGCGCGCGGCGCTGTGGCGGGTGGGGCTGGATTACGACCACGGCACGGGCCACGGCGTGGGCAGCTATCTGGCGGTGCACGAGGGGCCGATGGGGATTGCCCGCACCGCGCGCCCGGTGCCGCTGGCGAGCGGCATGGTTCTGTCGAACGAACCCGGATATTACTTGCCCGGATCGTACGGGATCCGGATCGAGAATCTGGAACTGGTGGTGCCGGCCGAGTTTGCCGACGCGACCCGGCCGTTTCTGCGCTTCGAGACCCTGACGCTGGCGCCCTATGACCGGCGGCTGATCGCGCCCGGATTGCTGTCAGCGGCGCAACTGGCGCAGGTGAACGCCTACCACGCGCGGGTGCGCGCGGCCCTGGCGCCGGAGCTGGAGGAACCGGCCCGCGCCTGGCTGGTGGAGGCCACCGCGCCCCTGGCTAACGCGCCCCTGGCCAACCCGCCCCTGGCCAACCCGCCCCTGGGGTAAGGCCGGGCGACGCAAGGTCAGCCGGACCGGACGGCCGCGCTTTGGCGGACCACGCGCTGGGGCGGCAGGGCCGCGATCAGGGCATCCACGGTCTGGTGGCTGAGCGGGTGGCGCCAGGCGGGCGCGACCTCGCGCAGGGGCAGCAGCACGAAGCCGCGCAGATGCGCGCGCGGGTGGGGCAGGATGGGTGGCGGGTCGGCGCGGACGATGCCGTGCCAGTCGATCAGGTCGAGGTCGAGGACACGGGCGGCGTTGACCGCGCCGCGTTCCCGCCCGGCCTCGGCCTCGATGGCGTGCAGCGCCGCGAGCAGGGGCTCGGGCGCGACCTGGCCCTGAAAGGCGGCGACCGCGTTGATGAAATCCGGCTGGTCGGCGGCGGGGATCGGGGCGCTGCGATAGAAGGCGGAGACCGCGACCGGGTGGAGCCCGGGCAGCGCCGCGAGGCGGGCCAGCCCGTGGGCGCACGCCGCGGTGGCGCTGGCGAACCGCCCCGGCAGGTTGGCACCCAGGGCCACGAGGATCATGCCGGCGCGCCTCTTGTTTTTTCGGCAATGCGCTTACGTGCATGGCGCGGTCGCGGCAAGCCGCGCCTCGCCAAACGTTTCATTATGCGGACACCAGTTATACCATGCACTTTGCCCCCCACGAAAAGACCGTTCTGTTCATCGATGGCGCGAATCTCTACGCGGCCTCGCGCAACCTGGGTTTCGATGTCGATTACCGAGCCATGTTGCAGTTTTTCCGCAGCCGCTGCCACGTGCTGCGCGCCTATTACTACTCCGCGGTGCTCGAAACCGAGGAGTATTCGCCGCTGAAGCCGCTGATCGACTGGCTTGCCTATAATGGCTATACGCTGATCACGAAGCCCGCCAAGGAATTCGTGGATTCGACCGGCAGGCGGCGGGTGAAGGGAAATATGGATATCGAGCTGGCGATCGACATGCTGGAGCTTGCCGACAAGATCGACCATGCGGTGCTGTTCTCGGGCGACTCGGATTTCCGCCGGCTGATCGAGGCGGTGCAGCGGCGGGGGGTGCGGGTTTCGGTCATCAGTTCGGTGCGCAGCACGCCGGTGATGGTGGCCGACGAATTGCGCCGCCAGGCGGACCAGTTCATCGAGCTGGCCGATATCGCGCCCGAATTCACCCGGCGCCAGAGCGATATGCGCCCGTCATCGGCG
>JAJXVA010000077.1 GCA_021782435.1 Pseudomonadota bacterium | reverse complement strand
TGCCCAACCCGGCGCCTATCGCGTCCGCACATCCTACCGGGTCCGCCAGCAGCGTATCGTAGCGCACGAATACCCGCCGCATCCCCCGGCTACCCCGCTCGGCCGCCAGAAAATAGCGCAGCCACAGCAACAGACCATGGGCAAGCAACATCCCGTCGCGCCGCTCCAGGGACGCCGCCACTTCCATCGGGTGGCGCAGCGCCACCACAACGCGCGGGCAAATGCCGGCATTGCGCAGCACCTCCCGCCAGGGTTCCAGCAACAGGCTCAGCCGCGGGTCTTTCAGCACCAGCAGTGCCGCGTCATCGAATTCCTCGGCCAGCGCCGCCGCAAGCGCCGGGCGCCAGCCATCCAGCCGCGCAGCATCCGCTATCCGCCCGTCATCCCAGGCGCTGCCCAGCGCAACCAGCATCGCCTCGTGCAGCGCCACCACGGCCCGCGGCTCCCAGAACCCGGCGGGGTTGTCCTCCCCGGCCGTCATCAGCCGTCGCGGCAGGGTCGCCCCGCACAGCCCCAGCGCGCCCGTCAGCGCCGAGGTGCCACTGCGGTGCATCCCCACCACCAGCACCGCCACGCGTGTGTCCGGCGCCCCGCTCACCCCGCCCGTCGCAACAGAAACACGCCTTGCTCGGCTAGCAAATTCGCCCACCCCACGCGCCGCCCGCGCATCGGGTTGCCCATGTCATCGGCGGCCAGCCAGGTCTCGATCACATAACCCTCGCCGCCACACAGCACAAAAAAATCCCGGATCGTGCAGGGGTGGATATTCGGCGTCTCATACCATTGCCGGCTCCACGCCCGCGTCATCGGCATCCGCCCGTGGCGCAGCAAATGCAGCCGCACCGGCCAATGGCCGAAATTCGGAAAACTCACGACCGCCCGCCGCCCTATCCGCAGCATCTGGGCCAGCACTTCCCGCGGCCGCGCCACCGCCTGCAACGTGCGCGACAGCACCACGTAATCGAACGCATCGTCTGGAAAATGCGCAAGGTCGCTATCCGCGTCCCCCTGCACCACCGAAAGTCCGCGCGCAATCGCCTCGCTGGTCAGCCGCATATCGATTTCCAGCCCCCGCGCATCGCAGCCCCGCCGCGCTTCCAGGTCCGCAATCAGCGCGCCATCGCCACAGCCGATATCCAGCACCCGGCTGCCTGTCGCCACCATGTCGGCAATCAGGCGCAAATCCACCCGCATCACGCCGTCTCCCGCCGCCAATGCGCGGCACAGCCCGCCAGAAATCCCCGCAGCGCGGCATGAAAATCCGGCTCCTCGAGCAGAAACGCGTCATGCCCCTTGTCGGTGCTGATCTCGACAAAACTCACATTCGCCGCCGCCTGGTTCAGCGCCCGCGCTATCGCCCGGGATTGCCCGGTCGGGAACAACCAGTCCGAGGAAAAACTGATCACACAGAACCGCGTCCGGCTGCCGGCAAAGGCCCGCGTCAGATCGCCATCATGCTCCGCCGCGAGGTCGAACAAATCCATCGCCCGGGTGATCGTCAGATACGCATTGGCGTCGAACCGCCGCACGAAGCTGCTGCCCTGGTGGCGCAGATAGCTCTCCACCTCGAACGTATCACCGAACAGGCTGATATCGCGCACATCCGTCGCCCGCAGCTTGCGCCCGAATTTCCGGGTCAGCGCCTGCTCGCTCACATAGGTTATGTGCGCCGCCATCCGCGCCACCGCCAGGCCCCGTTCCGGCACTTTTCCCGCCGCCGCGTAGTCGCCACCCATAAAATCCGGGTCCGCGAATATCGCCTGCCGCCCCACCTCATGAAACGCGATATTCTGCGCCGAATGATAACTCGCGGTCGCAATCGGCACCGCCGCGAACACGCGCTCGGGAAATGTCGTCGCCCAGGCCAGCGCCTGCATTCCCCCCATCGAGCCGCCGATCACCGCGAACAGCCGCTCGATCCCCAGATGGCGCACCAATTTCTCTTGTGCCCGCACCATGTCGCGGATCGTGATCGGCGGAAATTCCATGCCCCAAACCCGCCCATCCGGCCGCCGGCTGGTCGGCCCGGTGCTGCCCATGCACCCCCCCAGCACATTCGCGCAGATGACGAAATACCGTTCGGTGTCGATCACCTTGCCGGGTCCCACCAGCGCCTGCCACCAGCCCGGGCGCCCGGTAGCCGCATGGGGTTCGGCCACATATTGGTCCCCGGTCAGCGCGTGGCACACCAGCACCGCGTTATCCGCCGCCGGTGAAAGCCGGCCATAGGTCCGGTAGGCCACGTCCAGGTCCGGCAAGGTCTGGCCACAATCCAGCGCCAGGCCATCGGCAAAATGCACGGTTTCGCTCATTGTTGGGAGTTCATAATCCTAATGCGGTAACCCTGCTACCCGGTCACCGCCCTAGCTTGTCAGCCAGCCTCTCGCTTATCACGCAACAAATGACCGATCTTACCCAGCTTCGCGCAACCCTCGATGAGATCGACCGCGGTATCCACGATCTTTTACTGCGCCGCGCCGATGTGGTGGCAGACATTGGCGCGCAAAAAAAAGGCACTGACGCGCCTCGGCTGCGCCCCGGCCGGGAGGCCGCCATTCTCCGCCGCCTGCTCGCCCGCCATCATGGCCCGCTCGCGCCCGCAACCATCGTTCGCATCTGGCGCGAAATCTTCGCCGGCTCCCTCGCGCTCCAGGGTCCGCTCCGCGTCGCCCTCGCCGCCCCCGGCCTCGCGCCACTCGCGCGGGAGCATTTCGGCGCCCTGGTGCCCCTCACCACCGCCGCGTCACCCCAGGCTGCCCTGGCCGCCCTCGCCGCGGGGGAGGCCGACGCGGCGCTGATCGATGCCGATACCGATGCCTGGTCCCTGCTGCCCGAAATCCATCCCGACCTCAGCATCGCTGCCTGGCTGCCCATCTGGCGCCCCCGCCCGGAAGGCGGCCCCACCGGCCAGGCCTTCCTCGTCACCCCCCATTTCCCCGATGCGTCCGGCGCCGACCAAACCCTGGTCGCGCTCCGCCCGCCCGGCGCGCCACCCGCCCTTCCCGGCCAATCCGCCGCGCCCCGCCAGGCCGCCAATGGCTGGTGCCTCGCCGAAATGCCGTCTCATCTTACCTCCCTCCCGCCGGGCCTCCCTTGCCCCGCGCGTCTGATCGGGGCTTATGCGCTTCCCATCGCCTGAAGCCTCATCGCCCGAACAAGGGATCGCGCCATGCCCACGCCCACGCCGCACCCGGAAATCCTGACCATCAAGCCCTATATCGGGGGGGAAGCCGCCGTTCCCGGCGTCGCGCGGGTCATCAAGCTCTCCTCGAACGAGGGCGCGTTCGGCCCACCCCCTGGCGCCCGGGCCGCCTATGCCGCCACCGTCGCAACACTCCATCGCTACCCGGATGGCGGGGCCCGAAAGCTGCGTGAGGCCATCGGCGCCCGCTTCGGTCTCGATCCCGCGCGCATCGTCTGCGGCGCCGGCTCCGATGACCTCATCTACGCGCTCTGCCTCGCCTATGGTGGCCAGGGCAGCGAACTCATCATGTCCCGCCACGGCTTCTCCATTTACGCCATCGCCGGCGCCTATGCCGGTTGCACGGTCATCAAAACGCCCGAGCGTGATCTCACCGCCGATGTCGATGCCATCCTCGGCGCGGTCACGCCCGCCACCCGCCTCGTCTTCCTCGCCAACCCCAACAACCCCACCGGCAGCCTGCTGCCGGCGCCGGAAATCCATCGCCTGCGCGCCAATCTCCCCGAAACCGTTCTCCTCGTGCTCGATGCCGCCTACGCCGAATATGTCGACCGGCCGGATTACGAGGCCGGCGCCACCCTGGTCGATGCCGGCGACAACACGGTCATGACCCGCACCTTCAGCAAAATCTTCGGTCTCGGCGGCCTGCGTGTCGGCTGGGCCTACGCGCCACCCGCCATCATCGATGTCCTCAACCGCGTCCGCCTGCCCTTCAACGTCAATGCCGCCGCGCAGGCCGCCGCCATCGCCGCCCTCGCCGAACCCGGCTGGGTCGAAACATCCGCCGCCCACAACCGCACCGAGCGCGCCCGCCTCACCGCCACCCTCTCCGCTGCGGGCCTGAAACTCTGGCCGAGCGAGGGCAATTTCGTCCTCGCCGACTTCACCACACCGGAAGCCGCCACGGCCGCCGACCAGTTTCTGCGGGCCCGCGGCCTCATCGTCCGCCCCATGGGCGCCTACCACCTGCCGCACTGCCTGCGCCTGACCATCGGCACCACCGAGGAATGTGACCTGCTCGCCGTCGCGCTGACCGATTTCCAAACCCAGGCGGCGCGCAAACTTGCCTGAGCCCCTGTTCCGCCGCCTGGCGCTGATCGGCATCGGCCTCATCGGCAGCTCGGTCGCGCGCATCGCCCGCGCCCGCGGCGATATCGCGCACACCCTCGTCGCCAACGCCCGCACCGAAGCCACCCTCGCCCGCGTCCGCGAACTCGATCTCGCCGACGAAACCACCCTCGACCCCGCCGAGGCCGCGCGCGGCGCGGATTGCGTCATGCTCTGCGCCCCCGTCGGCGCCTACGCGGCGCTCGCCGCCGCCATCGGCCCGCACCTCGCCCCGGGCGCCATCGTCACCGATGTCGGCAGCACCAAGCAATCCGTCATCCGCGACGTCGCCCCCCACATTCCCGCCCACGCCCATTTCGTGCCCGCCCATCCCATCGCCGGCACCGAATATTCCGGCCCCGATGCCGGCTTCACCACCTTGTTCGAAGGCCGCTACACCCTGCTCACCCCCCTGCCCGGGGGCGACCCGTCGGCCGTGGAAAAAATCGCCGAGCTTTGGCGCCGCTGCGGCGCCCTCATCGAAACCATGGACGCCGCCCACCACGACCGCAGCCTCGCCGTCGTCTCCCACCTGCCGCACCTGATCGCCTTCACCATCTGCGGCACCGCCGACGACCTCGAGGAGGAAAGCCGCCAGGACGTGCTCCGCTTCGCCGCCTCCGGGTTCCGAGATTTCACCCGCATCGCCGCGTCCGACCCTGTCATGTGGCGCGATGTTTTTCTCAATAATCGCGAGGCCCTGCTCGAAATGCTCGCCCGCTTCATGGAGGACGCCCAGGCCATGGCCCGCGCCGTCCGCTGGGCCGATGCCGCCTATATCGAGGACAAGGTCGAACGTGGCCGTAAAATCCGCCGCTCCCTGATCGCCCTCAATCAGGCGTAAGACCGGCAAAGCGGGCAGGGCGGTTCGTTGGCAAGCGCAACGGCCCGAAAAACCTCGGCAGCTCCGGGGACGCGCGCTCGGCGCGCGGCATCAACCGCCGGCGTCGAACCCGCGCCGCGGATCGAACTCCGGCGCGTCGCCGCGGTCGCGCAGAAACTGCGCCAAACCCGTATCCTGCGCGTCCAGCACCAGTTTCAGCGTCACGAACAGGTCGCCCACCGGCTTGCCGCCATGCGCCGGCACGCCGCGCCCGCGCAGGCGCAGCCTTGAGCCATTATTGCTGCCCGCCGGCACCGAAACCGTCACCGAGCCGCCCGGCGTCGGCACCGGCACCTTCGCGCCCAGCACCACCTCCGCCAGGGAAACCGGTAACTCCAGCGTCAGATCATTCCCTTCCCGCTTGAACACCGGGTGCGGCCGCACGAACACCTCGATCAGCGCGTCCCCGGCCAGCCCGCCATTGCGCCCCGGCTCCCCTTTTTCCTTCAGCCGCAGCACCTGTCCGTTCTCCAGCCCCGCCGGAATGCGCACCTCCAGCGTGCCGCCACCGGGCAGAGTCAGCCGTTGCGGGCCACCCTTGATCGCGGTCATGAGATCGACGTCGAGCGAATAATTTCGGTCCCGTCCCCGTCGCGGCCCGTTCGGTCGCTGCCCTCCCTGGGTGAAAAAACTGAACAGATCCTCCGCCTCGTCGGCGCCAAAGCCCTCGCCGAACGGTCCGCGCCCCTGGTTGAACGCGCCGCGCCGGTTGCCAAAATCGGTGAAACCCGGCGGCGGTGTGAACCGCGGCTCGCCCGCCGCGTCGATCTCGCCGCGGTCGAACTTGCCCCGCTTGTCGGGGTCGGACAGCAAATCATAGGCGGTATTGATCGCCTTGAATTTTTCCTCCGCCGCCTTGTTGTCGGGGTTCAGGTCCGGGTGGTGCGTCTTGGCCAGTTTCCGGAACGCGCGCCGGATCTCGTCCGCGCTCGCGCCGCGGGCCACGCCCAGAACTTCGTACGGGTCAACTGCCATGACGCGAATGTAGGCGGTCCGCGCCAGCGCACAAACCCGCCGCCCCCGGGTCCCGGCCAGCCGTCAATAGGGACCGGTTCCCACCGGATGCGCTGGCAGCATCGCGGCATCCCAGCCGCCGCCCAGCGCCTCCGCCAGGCTGACGGTCGAGAGCAGCCGGTTCAGGTCGATCGCCAGATTCGTTTCCTCATCGCTCAGTTGCAGCGTCTGTTCGGTGATCACGGTCGTATAGGCCTGGGTGCCCAGTTGATATTCGTTCAACGCAATCGTCACCGCCTGCGCCGCGTCGCGGTCGGCGCGGTCCTGCACCACCGCCTGCTGCGCCAGTATCCGCACGCTGGAAAGCTGGTCCTCCACCTGCTGGAAAGCGCTCAGCACGGTCTGCCGATACGCGGCCACGCTCTGTGCATAGGCCGCCTCCGCCGCCGCTACCTGGGCATGGCGCAACCCGCCCTCGAACACCAGCTCAGTCACACTCGTGCCCAGCGACCAGACTTGGTTCGCGGTATTGAACAAATCGTGTACCGGGTCGGCGGTATACCCGAACAGCCCCGACAAGCTCACATCCGGGTAGAATGCCGCGACATTGACCCCGATCTCGGCGTTCGCGGCCTGCATGCTCCGCTCGGCCGAGGCGATATCCGGCCGCCGTTGCAGCAGCGTCGAGGGCACCGCCACCGGCACCAAGGGTATCGTGAACGTCAGGTGCTGCGGGCTGAGCGAGAATTGCGCCGGCGGCACCCCGATCAGGGCCGCAATCGCGTGCTCGTACTGCGCGCGCAACACCCCGGCATTGATCAGGCTCGATTGCGCCGCATCCAGCTGTGCCCGCGCCGTAATCACATCGGACAGCGCGGCCACCCCGTAGGTCTCCTGGTTCTGGGTGATCTCGAGCGATTTCCGGTAGGCCGCGACCGTCCGCTGCAACAGATCAATCAACGCATCCTGATAGCACACATCGAAATAGGTCGCGGCCAGCGTCGCCTGCGCGGATAATTCGGCATTGGCCAGATCCGCGGCCGAGGCCTGGGCACTGGCGACACTGCTCTCGACGCTGCGCCGTATCTTCCCCCATACATCCAGATCCCAGCTCGCGCTCGGCTCCAGGCTCGCGCTGTTGCTGGTGACGCCCAATTGCTTCGCGCGCTGAAAACTCCCCGTCGCCCCCAGCGTCGGAAACAATCCGGCGCGCGCTTCGGCCACCAGCGCCGCCGCCTGGTCATAGGCCGCCGCCGCCTGCTTGATGGTCTGGTTATCCACCCGCACCCTGGCCTCCAGCCCGTCCAGGGTCGGGTCATGGAAAATCGCCCACCATCGCCCGCCGCCATGGCCATCATCCGGCCTGGCATCGGACCAGCCTTTCTGCGGCGTCAGCAATTCCTTGTAGGCCGCCGGCACCGGCGCCGAGGGTCGGACATAATCCGGTCCCACCGTGCACCCCGCCAGCAAGGCAAAGCCAAGCAGGCGCGCCGCCCGCCCCGATCGTCGTTTGTGTCTATGCGTCATGTCATGCCGTGTCTTCGCTCAGCCTTCCGCCCGGCCCGGGCCTCAGCGCCCGCCTCAGCCTGGCCGCCATCCGGCTGAATGCCAGATACACCACCGGCGTGGTGAACAGGGTCAGGGCCTGGCTCAACACCAGCCCGCCCACGATCGCAAGCCCCAGCGGCCGCCGCAGCTCCGACCCCACGCCGTGCCCCAGCATCAGCGGCAGCGCCGCGAACAGCGCGGCAAAGGTCGTCATCAGGATCGGCCGTAGCCGCAGCAGGCAGGCCTGACGCACCGCGAGTTCCGGCGGCAACCCCTCGGTCCGCTCCGCCGCCAGCGCGAAATCCACCACCATGATGGCGTTCTTCTTCACGATCCCGATCAGCAGCACGATGCCGATGATCCCGATCACGTCCAGCCCGCTGCCGGAAGCCCAAAGCGCCAGCAGCGCCCCGGTGCCGGCCGAGGGCAGGGTGGATAAAATCGTCAGCGGGTGCACCAGGCTCTCATAAAGCACGCCCAGCACGATATACATCGTCGCCACCGCCGCCACGATCAGAAAGGCCTCATTGCCCAGCGAATGGTTCAGCGCCCGCGCCGTACCTTGATAGGCGACGACGAAACTGTCCGGCAGCCCGATCCGCGCCGCGGCCCGCCGCACCGCGCTCACCGCCGCCCCGAGCGAAGTCCCCGGCGCCAGATTGAAGCTCAGCGTCGTCGCCGGAAACTGCCCCAGATGCGTGATCAGCAGCGGCGCCGGCCGGATCGAAACCCGCACCAGCGCCGACAGCGGCACTTCACCGCTGCTCGCCGTCGAGGACGGCAGATAGAGCGTGTTCAGCGCCGCCAATGAGGATTGCGTCGCGGCGCTGGCCTCCAGAATCACCGAATATTCGTTGGACTGGGTGAAAATGGTCGATACGATCCGCTGCCCGAAACTGTCGTACAGCACGTTGTCGATGCTCGCGGGCGTTATCCCGAACCGGCTCGCCATCGCCCGGTCTATGGTCACGTAAGCGGCAAGCCCGGCATCCGCCAGGTCGCTCTGCACATCACGCAACCGCCCGTCCGCGCTCAGCGCCGCAACCAGGCGCGGCGTCCATCGTGCCAACGCCGCCTGGTCGGGGTTTTCCAGCATCACCTGGTATTGCCCGGCGCCGACGCTGGTCTCCATCGTCAGATCCTGCACCGGCTGCAGGGTCATATGAATACCCGCGACCCCGGCAATCTCGCCCTCCAGCCGCCGGGCAATCGCCGCGGCGTTCCGTCGCCGCTTCGCCTGCGGCACGAGGTTGATCAGCATCCGCCCGCTGTTCAGCGTCACATTGCCGCCATCCACCCCGATGAAGCTGGACAGGCTGGCCACATCCGGGTCGCGCAGCACCGCGCGCGCGAGCCGCTCCTGGCGTTGCGCCATGTCGGCATAGCTCACCGTCTGCGCCGCCTCGGTCAGGCCCTGAATGACCCCAGTATCCTGCACGGGGAAAAACCCCTTCGGTATGCCGATGGCGAGCCACAGCGTGATCGCCAACGTCACCGGCACGCTCAGCAGGGTCAGTCCCTGGTGGCGCAGCACCCAGTCCAGCGCGCCCGCATAGCCGCGCGTCACCGCCGCCAGCCCGCGCGTCATCGCGCGCCCCATCGCGCCCTCATGGGCAAGGCCACGCGGCTTCAGCAGCCGCGCGCACAGCATCGGCACCAGGGTCAGGGAAACCACCGCCGAAATCACGATCGCCGCCGCCAGCGTCAGCGCGAATTCGTGGAACAACCGGCCCACCACGTCCCCCATGAACAGCAACGGTATCAGCACCGCCAGCAGCGAAACCGTCAGGCTGATGATGGTGAAGCCGATCTGCGCCGAGCCGTTCAGGCTCGCCACCATCGGACTCTCGCCATCCTCGATCCGCCGCGCGATATTCTCGATCACCACGATCGCGTCATCGACCACGAAGCCGCTGGCTATGGTCAGCGCCATCAGCGACAGATTGTCGAGGCTGAACCCGAACCCATACATCGCCGCCAGCGCGCCAATCAGCGAAAGCGGCACCGACAGGCTCGGTATCAGCGTCGCCAGCGGCTCGTGCAGGAACAGGAATATCGCCACCACCACCAGCACCACGGCGAGGCCCAGCTCGGCCTCCACATCCTCGACCGAGGCCCGGATGGTCACCGTCCGGTCGGTCAGCGGCGTCACCGTGATCGCGCCCGGCAAATTCCGTTCCAGATCCGGCAGCGACGCCTTGATCGCATCCACCACGCTGATCACGTTCGCGCCCGGCTGGCGCTGAATCGACAAAATCAGCGCCGGCGTGCGGTTCATCCAGGCGGCGATCCGGTCATTTTGCGGCGCGCGGCTGACCCGCGCCACATCCCGCAGCCGAACCGGGGCGCCGTTGCGGTAGGCGATCACCGCATCCAGGTAGCCTTGCGCGCTGTCCAACGCGTCATTGGCATCGATCTGAAATTGCCGTGTCGGCCCTTGAATCGATCCTTTCGGCGCATTGGCATTCAACTGCGTCAGCGTCGTGCGCAGGTCGTCGATATTGAGCCCATACGCCGCCAGCCGCGCCGGATCGAACCGCACCCGTATCGCCGGTATTTCCCCGCCCTCGATGCGCACCAG
>JAJXVA010000076.1 GCA_021782435.1 Pseudomonadota bacterium | reverse complement strand
CTGCTCGGCGCAAAGATTGCGCCAGCATGGTCGCCACCCGCCGGAGGCTTTCCACCTGCACACGATCGGCGAACGCCGCAAACGCCTCGCGTCGATCCGGCAAAACGGTCAGGTCGTTGAGCAACCCCGCCAGTGCCTGGGCCATACCGGGGCTCGAACGGGCAATCTCCTGGGAAACTCGCCTCAGCGCGCTTTCGAGGCCCATGCCGGCCTCGCTGCAAACGACGAGGAGATCGAGTGCGTCCGGCGCCGCCCGCTCGAGCGATGCGGCATAGCTGCGTCGGGCAAAGCCCAGCAGCCAGTCCGGCACCAGCAACCCGATGATCAGACTGAGACCCATGATCAGGATGCGAAACAGCAAGGTCGTCTTCAGCAGGGCACCAAGCCCCAGGCCAAGCACCGGCATCGTGACCATGAGCGCGATCTTGGCGCCGAGCAGAACCGGCAACAGCCGCCGCGCATCGTATCCCGCCGCGGCGATGACGGCACGAAAATGCTCCTGGTCCTGCCGGGAATACAAACGCCCGCCGCGCCGCGCCGCATCTCCGATCCGGCGCAGCACATCCACCGCGCCCGGGCGGCGCACCGTTGGCGCCGATCTTCCCATCGTTGCAATCATCACCCGCGTTTCGAGGTCACGTTGGCGGGCCTCGCGCATCAGAAGCAACGACGCGGCGCCGGCGAGCGTCGCGACGCCGGTCATGACCGCGCCGAGGACGACGCGCTGTTCCGCGGTCATACCGTCGTGCCTTTGCGTATCATATACCGCATCGCCAGCGTGCCGGCGCCCAGCAGAGACAGTCCTATGATAAGTAAAACATGCCCGCGCGGATCAACCAGAAATATCCTTAAGTATCCGGGTCGCTCCAATGAAAGTAACGCGCCGGCGACAAACGGCAATGCCGTCAGGACACGTGCCGAAAGCGTCGCCTCCGCGGCCAGCGCCTTGGCGCGGCCGGCGAGATTGATCCGGTCCCGGACAGTATCCGCCATGATCTGTAGGGTTTCGGCCAGCTTGCCGCCGGCTTTCGACTGCACCGATAACGTAACCGAGAATATCGCGTATTCCGCAAGTCGCGTGCGTTGGAAAATTTCCAGCATGGCATCCTCCGGCGCCCGGCCAAGGCCGATATCGTTCACGACATGCCCGAATTGTTCCCGCGTCGGGTCGGGCATGGAGTGCGCAACAATCCGAAAAGCCTCGGTGGCCGGCATGCCGGCACGCACCGCGCTGACGACCAGCTGAATCGTGTCCGGCAACTGCCGTATCAACCGGTTGGCGTAACGCCGCCGCTGAAAGCCATATAGGCCGCGCAGGCACAGGGTCACGCCCGCCAAACCCGGAATCGCCGCCATCCAGAGCGGCGCAACCATATGCACAAGTCCGGTGACAATCACGCCTACAATCCCCGCGGAAACCAGCAGGCGCGAAACCGGCCAGGTGCCAGGTCCGTTCGGGTCGCGGCCGATCAGGACATCCACCACCGCGCGCGACCGCCCCGCCTGGGCGGCCTGTCGCCGGATCGCATGTCCCGGGGCCTCTCGCAGCGGTGGTGCCGGGGTCTGTCCGATCCGTTGGATCTGTCGATCGACCTGGTTCGCCCGAGCCCCGAGCCAAAGCGCCGTCAGCCCCCCCGCCAGGGCAAGGCCCAGCAGCAGCGCGGGAATTACCAAACCAGTGGGCATGTCACAGGGTCCGCACCGCATCCGCCCAGGCGCGGTCGAACCCGAAATAGGCCAACCGATCGATGAACGCGGGCACATTGCCGGATGAGACGTATTTGCCGGTCAGTCGCCCCTCATGGGTTTCCCGGTCGAACTGGAAGGCAGCGATATCGTTGGTGGTGACCACCTCGCCCTCGAGCCCGCAGATCTCGGTGATCTGCAGAACGCGACGCTGCCCGTCCCGCATCCTTTCCTGCTGAATGATGATGTCGATCGCGCTGACGATCTGGGATCGTATTGCCCTCAAGGGAAGGTTCGCATGTCCCATCTGCAACATGTTCTCGATCCGAGTTATCGCGTCCCGTGTGGTATTGGCATGAACAGTCGAAATCGAGCCGTCATGGCCGGTATTCATGGCCTGGAGCATGTCGAATGCCTCCTCGCCACGCACCTCACCAAGAATTATTCTGTCGGGGCGCATGCGCAGGGCATTTCTCACGAGGTCGCGCTGGTTGATCTGACCGACACCTTCGAGGTTGGCCGGCCGCGTCTCCAGCCGCACCACGTGCGGCTGCTGCAGCTGCAACTCCGCCGCGTCCTCGATAGTGATGATCCGATCCCGATGATCGATGAACTGGCTGATCGCGTTCAGCAATGTGGTCTTGCCTGATCCGGTGCCGCCGGAAATCAGAATATTGAGCCGGCACCTCGCGGCAATTTCCAACAGCCGTGCGACACTTTGTGTCATCGAGCCATTGGCGACCAGGCCGCTGAGATCGAGCCGACGCTTCGGAAACTTTCGGATGGAAACGCAGGGACTGTCGATCGCGAGGGGCGGGAACACCACATTGACCCGGCTACCATCCGGCAGACGGGCATCGACCATCGGGCTCGACTCATCGATCCGTCGTCCAACCCGCGCCGCGATTTTCTGCGCGATCGACATGATATGGGCATTGTCACGGAAGGCGATATCCGCCCGCTCCAACCTGCCGCGCCGCTCGACATAGATGCTCGTCGGACCGTTCACCATGATGTCATTGACGTCATCGTCCCGCAGCAGGATCTGCAGCGGGCCATACCCGGTCATGTCATTCGCGATTTCCTTCGCCAGCAGGAACTGTTCATGGCCGGAGATCTCGATCCGCTCCTGATTGGCGATCTCGTGCACGATCGCCTCGACCTCTCGCTCGAGTATTTCCGTGCTCAAATTGGCCGCGACCGCCGGATCGATCTGCTTCAGAACCTTCTCGCGCAGCAGGGGATTGCCAAAGCCCGCCTTCTCCTCGACCGCGACTTCCGGCCGTGGGCGTTCCGCGACCGGGGGTAACGCGGCTTCGGTCAAGGTCCGTTTGCCGAATGATTTCATGATCGGAACAGGGATTTCAGGAACGATCGGGGCGCAGTCGTTTCGATACCGGAAATTTCACGAACCATACAAGCGAGCGACTGGCGTAGCGCCGGCACGGAATAAATCGCGGGTACGCCGGTATTTACCGCCTCGAGCATCTTCCGCCCGAAATTCGGCAGAGTAAAATCCGCCCCGGTGCCCAACGCCTTCTCGACCAGCGCCTGGCTCAGCCCCCCTTTGCAGTTCACCCGATTGACGACCGTGAACACTCGATTGACGCCGGCAATATCCGTCACCAGCGCCCGAAGCGCCCGCGCGTTGCGCAGGCCCGTCACCTCCGGCTCCAGCAGCACAAAGACATGGCGCGCCGCGGCGATCACCGGGTGAATCGCGGTCGGCACCGGCATCGGCATATCCACAACGATGTAATTGAATTTCTGGACCAGAAGCGCGAGCAGATGGTGCATGCCGGCGGCGGTCAGGCGCAAATCGGTATCGATCGCCTCGTTGGCCGCGATCAGTCGAACCCTCGGCTTGACCTCGATCGCTACCCGTTCCAGCAGCAGGCTGTCGGCGCGCTCCGGTTCCTCGAGCGCGGAACGCAGGCCAGTGCCGGGTTGCACCCCCAGCAACACGCCGGTCTCGCCGTTCTGCAGGTTCAGGTCGAGTATCGCGACCGTACCCTTGGTGACCTCCGCGAGTTGCAGGGCGAGGTTGACGGTAAGGGTCGTGGCCCCGGCCCCACCTTGCGCTCCGCATATGGCAATTATGTGCCCCTGTCGCGGGGCGGGGCGCCCCGCCTCGTCTTCGGCCATGTGGGGTCGCAGCACCGTCTGCACCGCATCCCGCGTAATCGGCTTGGGCAGGTATTCGGTGACCCCCATCGTCGTGATCAGCAGGCGATAGAAAGCAATCTCGGGGTTGGTGCCAATCGCCGCCACCATCACCTCAGGTGGGCAGACACGCGCCAGAGCTTCGAGATCCGCGATCGGATCGGCGCAATCGGCGATATCGACGATGATCGCCCGCACCTCCGTCTCATGCTGCATGAATTTCGTCGCCTGGCGGATCCCGCCGCGTTTGATCTCGAATTTGTGGCTGATGCCCTCGAGCCCGGTACTCAGCGCATCCCCGCTCTGATCATCGGTGATGAACGCAACCACCCGGCCGCGCGGCACCACCCCCGCGGGTGCTTCCTTCGTCGCCGGGGGGCGGGGGCAAGCTACCGTGGCGGCATTACTGTCCGGCATTGGCGCCCGTGCCGGGTGTTGATTGATCCTGGGGCGAGCTTGCAATCTGGTCGAGGGTCAGCGCGCTGGTGGCGGGCAACTGGGTGCGCCGGCCGGCCAGTAGCCGCGTCACGGCGGGTGAGGCTTCCTGGCCAAGGGAGGCGGGTTCGCCCTGTCCCGCGGTCAGGTCATGCGGGTCGGCCACCATGGCGGCAAGGTTTTCATCATTGGCATTGCCGAACCGCTCAACGCTCCAGGTGCCAGCCTGGGTGAACGGGTCCGACCCGCTACAGCCGGCAAGCGTCAAACCCAGAAGCAGCGGCAGGAGGCGTGTCACCTGTCTCATGGCAATATGAATCCGGCATCGGTATCAGCGGCAGCCGGCGTCAGCGGAACCTGCCGGCCATAGAGAATGCGCCCGAGATCGGTCGCGTCCGAATAATGGTCCGTTGGCGCGTGCAGTTCGGCGGGGCTGGACACCGGGCGCACGATATAGGGTGTGACGATGATAACGAGTTCGCTCTCGCCACGTTGAAACGCGTTCGACCGGAACAACGCGCCAAGCACAGGAATTTCTCCAACTCCGGGCAGGGTATCGCCATTCTGTGTGCTCGTGTGCTCCAGCAATCCGGCGATCGCAAAGCTCTGTCCGCTGCCGAGTTCCACCGTCGTTTCGGCGCGCCGCACGGTGAGCGCCGGTATGGTGAGTGTTCCCCCCGACAGGGGAAGATTGACCGCCCCGTTGGTGGTAAGCTGACTGACTTCCGGCCGGATCCGCAGATTGAGCCGGGTGGGCGAAAGAACGGTCGGTACCACGGTCAGACTGACGCCGAACTGTTTGAACTCGACCGTGATCTGCACCGACCCATTGGTGGTGGAGCCGGCGATCGGAACCGGAAACTCACCCCCCGCCAGAAAGCTGGCCGCCTCCCCGGATTGCGCGGTGAGGTTGGGCTCGGCGAGAATGGTGATCAACTGATCGGCGGCAAGCGCATCGATCACGCCATTGATGTCCCACAAGCCGTTGCCCGAGGCGTAGCCGCCACCGACCTGGTTGGGAGATGGTGCGTTGGGCTGCGGCGGCAGGTTGAGCGGCAGCAGCGCGCTGATGGGCCCCAGCGCCGCGGCACCGGTTTGCAAGCCAAAGCGGAAAGCACTGCCATTCGCCAATGCCTGCCAGTTGAAGCCAAGCTGGCGGGTGATGGTGCGGTCGATCTCGGCGAAACGCACCCGGACATTGACTTGCAGGCTGCCGAGCACGGACAGCGCGTCGATGACCCTGGATTTACCGCCGATGACGGCCCGCGCGATCGCTTCGACCTGCTGGGCGGCACTAGCGGTTGGCACGCTGCCGCGCAGCAGGGCCTTGCCGCCGACCGGGGTGACGGTGACATCCTGAGCGCCGGCCACCGATTGCGCGATGCTGGCTTCTGCCACCGCTGCCTGGGCGGCGCTGACGGGTTTGTCGACCGGATCTTGGGTGGCGCCGGGGCTCCCGCCGCCGCCCGCGCGCCGTGTGCCCGCAGTAACCCGTACCGTATATTGCGCAATCGCCGCCCCGGCGGCATTGGTGGCAACCACCGTGGTGACGCCCGGAGCTACCCCCATCAGGAATAACGTGGTGGGCGAGGCGGGTTCCACCCTCGCTGTGTCGGGGTCAGCGGAAAGCACGGTGGTGATGGGTTGGGATAATTGCAGTAACACGCCGGTGCCGGCGGGTAGGGCCACGGTTTGGCTGGTCGTGGCCTTTGGCAAGGTGCTCGTGTTCGTGGCGGGGGCCTGGGCCGGCGCGGCGGCTGGCACCGGGTCGCCGGCCGCGGCGAGCCCGGGGCAGGCCAGGGCCCACACCAGCATCAGGCGCGGTATGTGGCGCACCACGCGACCCGTCATTGGAACACGACCTGCCTGCGGGCATTGCCCTCAATCACCAGAACGGTCTGACCGACCGGCTTGTCCTTGCGGGCGAGGGCAGGGGAGACGTCGGCGCTATAGGTCGGGGCGATGGCGGTGCCGGCGGGTGGCGGCGAGACCGCGCCGCGAAGGGCGAATGTGAGGCGACCGATCTGCGCCGCGACGGTCAGTTGATTGGCCTGAGTTGGGGTTACCGCGAGTGTGAGTGTGCGGGCGGACCGCAGGCCGGTTGGAACCTTGCCGGCTTGACGCGCGTCCAGGCGTTGGTCGACTGCGAGCACGTGGAGATCGGACAGAATCGTTTCACTGAGAACGCGCTGCGCGAGCGGTTGCGCGTCCAGTGTCTGCGTCAGGATCACGTTCACATGGTCGCCTGGGGCAATCAGGCCGGAAACGCCGGTGACGGGGTCCACCGCGATGGAAATGGCGCAAAGCCCGCCTGGCAACATGCGGGCCACGACACCCCGCCCGTCGGGTGCCAGGAAATCTGCCCGGGTGATGGGCTGACCGGGGGCGAGCGGCACTCTGATCCATGCACCGCGCAACCCCGCCCTGGCCTCCGGCGAATCGACGATCGCCCCGGCCGGCGCGGCGTCCGCCGCGGCGGATTTGGCCGCGAGGTCGGTCGTCCTGGCCACGGTGCCCACCGGCAGGGCGCGGCTGGCGACCAGATAGGTCACCTTGGTCGGCATCGGGGTGGTCGCATCGGAACGCCCATGCCTCGCCGGGTGTACGATCTGCAATCCGATCATCCCGAGCGCCGAGGCCGTGGCCAGCATGACCGCGATGACCAGCAGCCGAAGTGAATTGGCCATGGACTACCCCAAACCGTTGGTGAGCAGGGTCGAGATGGCGCCAGTCGCGATGGCGATGCCGTAGGGCAGCCCCACGCGCCGGCACGCGCGCCAGCGTTCCGCGGCATAGGCGCGGCGTGGCAGCGATGCCCCGACCGGTGCCAGACGTGGCGGTGGCAGGCGACGCAGCGCCAGATGGCAAAGCGCAAGCCCCCCTCCGGCGAGGGCCGTGGCCTGAATGAGGTGCACGACACCGATCGGACCCTGCCCCAATGCCGCCGCGGTTAGCAGCTTCACATCCCCCCCTCCCATCATCCCGCGGGCGCGGAGAACCAGCAGCACCAGGAACAGGCCAAACCCGACCGCCAGAGATTCGGCCAGGGAAGCCGAGCCATTGAGGCCCCGCACGCCCGCGCCCGCCAACGCCACCACCAGGCAATTCCGGTTGGAAATGGTCCGCCGCAGCAGATCGGTCCGGGCCGAGGCCAGAACCGCCGCCGACTGAATGCAGCACAGGCCGAAAACGCCAATGGGCGGGCTGATGGCCGATGCGGTCATCATCGCGGCTTATCCGGCATGGCCGCCCGCGCGCGGCGGCCTCGCGCCATGATGTCCGGTGTGCACTGTAAACCCTTCCGTTCCGTCATGTGCGCAGCGTTTCCAAAATTCCGTCCGGTCGGGCGTCGTCTCGCCGCTCCCGCGTGACCCGGGTTTAGCCGAAGGTCCGTTAAAGAAATCTTATCGAGTTTCCTGGGATACAGGAAAACGTCGTGAAAAGGGGCAGTTTGGGGAATCCGTCACCGTGCTTCAGACAGGTGCAAGCTCAGTCCTGAAATCTCCCGGACGCCGCGCGCCCTTGGCCGCCCCGCGATTGCGGCGCGACCAACACGGCTCGGTCTCGGTAATATTCTCGGTATGTGTTACGGTCATCCTTGGCGTCGTCGGCCTGGGCACCGAGGGCGCGATGTGGTATCTGCAACATCAGCATGGCCAGAACGTGGCCGATGCGGCGGCCGAAAGCGGTGCGTTTGCCCTGGCCAACGACCAGGAGGCCAGTGTTTCCTCCGCGGCCGTCGCCGCCGCCTCGGGAATTCCAGAAAATGCCCTGACCGTCACCACCGGCGTCTCGACCGGCGTTGGCAATTTCACCCCCGGCGGCACACCGGCCAATGCGGTCAGGGCGGCGGTGACACAGAGTTTTCAACCAACCCTGTCCGGTCTGTTTCTCACCGGGCCGATTTCCATCAGTGAGAGTGCGGTCGCGCTCATAATCCCGGCAACGTCGACCCCCTGTGTGCTCGCACTCGCCACCAACGCGGCCGAAGGTGTGCGCCTCGATGGCAATGCCCAGGTCACGTGCAACGGTGGCGGCGTTGCCTCGAACACCACATCCGCGACCAGCCTTGGCATGAACGGCAATACGTCGATCACCGCCACCACAGTGACCACGGCCGGGGGATGCAGTGGCTGCACCGGTCATCTCTCATTGACCGACCCGCTGCAAACCTATCAGCCGCCGACGCCGGATCCGTTCGCCGCGGCACAGGCCGTCAGTCTGCCGACATTTTCGGGCAGCGGCTGCCGACCGATGCCGTCCCTGAAGGGAACGGTGAACCTGCCGCCTTCCACCACGCAGGCATTTTGCACCGGCCAGGACCTCAGCATCACCGGCAATTCGGTCGTCAACCTCTCACCCGGTGTATACTTCTTCTATGGGGCAAACATATCGGTGGCCGGTTCTGGCTCATTGCTTTGCCCGAGTTGCGGCAATGGCCAAGGGGTGACGCTGATCCTCACCGGACCAAACAATGGCGCCGGTGCCGGCACGGTCTCGATCAGCGGCAATACGACCGTCGATTTGAGCGCGGCGGCCAGCAATGCTTGGAATCCTGCCTTCAACGGCATTCTGTTCTATCTCGATGCGCGGTCCAGCAACGCGGTCCAAATTTCCGGTGGCGCCGATATGACGCTGGGTGGCGGCCTGTATTTCCCATCATCGTCGGTGGCATTTTCAGGCGGAGCCGCGGGAGCGAGCGAAGACACCTGCTCCGTCCTGGTGGCGGCGACGGTAACCTTCAACGGGAATGGAAATTTCGGCACCAATAATTGCGAATCCCTCGATATGCCCACGGGTAGCGGCCAATCCGTGAAGCTGGTGCAATGACCACCATGTTCGACCGTCTGACCGGATATCTTCACGAGCTTCGTCACGACCGGCGCGGCGTCGCCGCGCTCGAGATGTCGGTGATCGGCATGATGATGATTTCCCTGATGCTGGCAGCCTATGTTCTTGGCAACGCGGCACAGCAGGAGGTTGCCCTGGAGCAGGCGGTCAGGACAGCGGGGGAATACGCCATCGCCAATCCCACCGATGTGGGCGGCATGCAAAATGTCTTGCTGGCCGCGCTGCCGACCGGTTTGGCCCTGTCATCGCCGCCGCAGATCGCCTGCTATTGCCTCGATACGAGCAGTGGAGGCATGTCCGCGCTCGGCGCCTGCACCGCCAGTGATCAGGCGAGTTGTGATGGCGCCTCTCCTGGCGTTGTTGTCGATATCAGCGCCACGCTTCCGATCCAGATCATGACCGGCCTGACATCGGAAGCCCTGTCCCCCGTCACCGCGACCTATGCCGTCCGTGTTCACTGACACATATCGTCGCGGGAAAAACCGCGGTGGGGCCGCAACATGGCGGCGGTCCCCGCCTGCCGGCCGCGTCCTGTTTCGGCGCGCCTCCCGGCGGTACCGGTTCCAGCAGGACCAATCTGGCGCGACCGCGCTCGAGTTTGGCCTGGTTGGCGCTATTTTCTTTCTGATCAGCTTTTCGACGCTCGATCTTGGTCGTTATTTCCTGACCCTGACGGAATTGCGCGTCGTCACCAACGCGGCCGCGCGCGCGGCTTTGGTCGATTGCTACAAAGCCAGTTCTTGTCAGCTATCCAGCACTCAGATCCAAGCCATCGAGGCGTCCGAGCCGTTCCTGAACGCCGACAGCCTGAATCTGACGATAAACCAGACCATGGCGGCAACCGGTGTCACGACCATGAATGTCACCGGCGCCTACCCGTTCACATTCCTGTTGCCGGTCTGGCAGAGCTATGTCGGCATAAAGGCCTCGGTGGTCTTCCAGTACTGAAACCCAGCCGGCCTGCCCGATGCGCGGCGACGCCCCGGTGCGGGTTCGCGCACCCTCCGGCCCGCTGCCGCCCACCCACGCGAACCGGTCCGGGTGTTTCAATCCGATCTGCAGCGATTGTTCGCCCCCCCTGCTCTGGCCCACGATTGCGCGGTCCGCGGCGTCGGTTTTGACGCGGTAAGCCGCCTCGATGGCCGGCATCACGTCCTCCAGCAAATCGCGTTC
>JAJXVA010000075.1 GCA_021782435.1 Pseudomonadota bacterium | reverse complement strand
CTGCGCACCAGCGCCCGGTCCTTCTCGAAGTAGTTGCGAAATTCCTTATAGGTGGTGCTACCTATGCAGCGCAGCCCGCCGGAGGCCAAAGCCGGCTTCAGCAGGTTGGACGCATCCATCGCCCCGCCCGAAGTCGCGCCCGCGCCGATCACGGTATGAATCTCGTCGATGAACAGAATCGCCCCGGGCTGGCTCTCGATTTCCGCCACCACCGCCTTCAGCCGTTCCTCGAAATCGCCGCGGTAGCGCGTGCCTGCCAGCAAGGAGCCCATATCCAAGGCGTAAATGGTGGATTTCAGAAGCACTTCCGGCACGTCACCCTCGACGATGCGCTTGGCCAGTCCTTCCGCGATCGCGGTCTTGCCCACGCCCGGGTCGCCCACATACAGCGGGTTGTTCTTGGTCCGCCGGCACAAAATCTGAATCGTCCGCTCGATCTCGAGTTCGCGCCCGATCAAAGGGTCGATCTTCCCCGACTGCGCCTTCTTGTTCAGATTTATGCAGTACGTGCTCAGCGCATCCTGAGCCCGGCGGCTGTTTTTTTCCTCGCGCTCGGTCTCGTTGCCCTCGGCGGCGGCGTTCGGCGCGCCCTGCGGCGCGCGTCCCGCGGCGCGCCCCGGCGCCTTCGCAATGCCGTGGCTGATAAAGTTCACCGCGTCCAGTCGCGTCATATCCTGCAACTGCAAAAAGTAGACCGCATGGCTTTCGCGCTCGGAAAACAGCGCCACGAGCACATTGGCACCGGTCACCTCGTCCCGACCGGAAGACTGCACATGAATGGCGGCGCGCTGCACCACGCGCTGAAACCCTGCCGTCGGCTTCGGTTCCGCCGGCCGCTCGGACGCCAGCCCGTGCAAATCCTTGTCCAGGAACTCGGTCAGGTCGACGCGGAGCTTATCCAAATCCACCCCGCAGGCGCGCAGCACCGTGGCGGCGTCGGTGTCGTCCACCAGCCCCAGCAGCAAATGTTCCAGCGTCGCGTATTCGTGCCGCCGCTCGGACGCCAAGGACAAGGCCTTGTTCAGCGTCTGCTCCAGATTGCGTGACAACATCGGCTCTCGCTCCAATTCCCTGGATGCCGACCAAACCCTGGCCGGAACCCGTCCGTGCCGCCCCGCCGCGCGCCTCGCGGGGGCACACCCCGCGTCGCTCCCGGCGTCCGTCCCGGCGGGCCGTTAAGCCCGCCATCTCGGCCCGAAACCGCGCGCCCGGCGCGGACTGGCAAACCAACCATGTGGTGTGCCGGCACGGTTTCGCAAAGCCGAGTGTCCACCACTCCGCCGGTCCACGCAAAACCAATCTTGGCCTCACTCGGTTTTTTTTGTGTTGAGCGGTTTTGCCTGTCGCGCCGTTGCGCCGTCAGCACGGCAGGCAGGGGGCAGCTTCGCCCGCCCCGCGCAATCCTCATCGAAATCGCGGAAAAGTCTCAGTCTTTCTCAATCGTGCATTGCAGCGGGTGCTGGTTCTGGCGGGCCAGGTCCATCACCTGCGTCACCTTGGTCTCCGCCACCTCGTAGGTATAGACCCCGCACACCCCCACGCCCCGCCTATGCACGTGCAGCATGATGCGCGTCGCCTCGTCACGCGTTTTCTGGAAAAAGCGTTCCAGCACGTGCACCACGAATTCCATCGGGGTATAGTCATCGTTGAGCATCAAAACCTTGTACATGGCCGGTTTTTTCGTCGCCGGCCGCGTCTTCACCACCACCCCGGTGGCGGGCGCGTCATCCTCGCGCTTGTCGTCGGCGCGCTTGTCGTCGGCGCGCTTGTCGTCGGCGCGCTTGTCCGCGTCGTGCGGATCCTCGTTGCTCATGGCCCGAATCTCATTGCCGCTGGCAAACCCCATTGCTGTCCAGGCGCCGCTCGGTCGGCCCCAACCCTCGAGCCGGGCCGGATGCGGGTGGCGCCAGCCATGCCCGTTTTCTCGCGCATGATATCGGATGCGCGAAGGTTGATGAAAGCCCCATCAACGGCTTCCCGTCGATCGGTCGGCCATCGTCTCCCTCTGTCCATGCAAAAGGCCCGGACGTTGCCGTCCGGGCCCGGTCCGCGCTAGGCGGCGCGCAGTTTCAGTTCGTCTTGGTAAGGGTCTCAACCGCCAGGCTCACCCGCGCCGTCAGCGGCGCCATCACCTGCTCGGCCAGTTTCAGGCTCGCATCGGTCAGCTTGCCGGTCTCAGTCATTGTCTTTTCCATGGCCGCCCGCGTGAAGTTCGCCTGCGCATCGAGCAGGTCCTTGAACGACCGCATTCCCGCCAGGGTCTTCATCGTCGTCACCGTCTCGTCCAGCTGCGCCTGCGCCGTTGTCATCAGCTGCTTGCCAATGTCCTGTATGCCGCTTGCCCAAATCTGCCCGGACTTGACCAGCGCCTCGACCGTGCCCTGGTTGAAGCTGGCCATTTCCTCGGCCTTCTTCATCGCCTTCCCGACACCGTCTTTCAGCTGGGCCTGAGATTTCTCCACATTCGCCGAAACCTCCGCGATCCCGGCATTGAACGCCGCCGTCGCCTGCGCAACGCCGGTCTCAGCCGCTTCCTTCATCCCGGCCTGCAGCTTGCCAACCGTTGCAGCCGTGTTCGTTGTCATCGTGTCAACCATTTTCTTAACCTTCACTGGGGTCTTGCCCACGTTTCTCACTCATATGTGCTCGCGCGACTTGCGGCTCGACATGAGATGCAAACGGCCATCCAGCCGACCCACATCGGGGCATTCTGCTGCACTGCAGCATGTCACGGATACGACCAGGCCAAGCTTCGCGTCAAGCATTTTGTGCACCGCACAAAAACTTTCTGATGGGTCGCGCGCCACCTCGGCCGCAAGCGACACTCCCCGCCTGTCTCCGTTCCGTTCCGGTCCTGCGGCTGTTTACCAAGACAGCACGTTAACCCCTTTCAAACGCAAACATTTCCCACGCAAAGCGCTGGACGCGCCGTCATCCAAGGGTTACACTTCGGCCATCATCTGCTCAGGCCGCGCCGCATGACCCTACCCTGGCTTCGCCGGAACCACCTCCGGCTCTCTCTCACCCTGTGCGCCGCCGCCATTCCCGCCTCGCCCGCCGCCGCGCACGCGCTCCACCACCATCATGTACGCCACACACATCATCGTGCCCACGCCGCGCCGGCATCCCTGGTCCACCAGGCGGATATCGTGGTTGATGCCGCCACCGGCCAGGTCCTGGCCACCAACCAGGCCGATGCGCCACGTTACCCGGCCAGCCTCACCAAGCTGATGACCCTCTATCTCACGTTCGAGGCGCTGCGCGACCACCGCGTCACGCTCGACCAGCTCGTGCCCGTCTCAGCCCATGCCGCGTCCATGGAGCCTTCCAAGCTCGGCCTCGTGCCAGGCTGCCGCCTGACCGTGCAGCAGGCCATTCTCGCGCTCGTCACCAAATCCGCCAACGACGCCGCGAGCGCCCTCGGCGAACTGCTCGGCGGCAGCGAGTCCCGCTTCGGCGAAATCATGACCCTGCGGGCTCATGCGCTCGGCATGACCAACACGGTCTTCCGCAACGCATCCGGCCTGCCAGACCCCGCCCAGGTCACCACCGCGCGGGACATGGCGGTCCTCGCCCGCCACATCGTCCATGATTTCCCTCAGGATTACACGTATTTCAGCGTGCCCAGCTTCGTCTATGATGGAAGGCTCATCCCCAACCATGACCGCATGCTGATTGACTATCCCGGCGCTGACGGCATGAAAACCGGCTACACCCATGCCGCCGGCCACAACCTCGTGACCAGCGCCGTGCGCGGCAATGTCCGCCTCATCGGCGTCGTGCTCGGCGCGCCCAGCAACTCATTACGCGACCAGGAAATGGCGGGGCTGCTCAATGGCGGCTTCACCTCCGAAGGTGTCGCTCCCGTCCTGATGGCCAGCGCCCACCGCGCGCCGACCCGTTCCATGGTCGCCAACCTTCTCATCCCCCAGGCCGAAGCCGCAACCCTGCCCCGCCATCTTCGGCTCGCCGCCACCCATGGCACTCATGATTGGCGGGTACGCCTCGGCACATTCTCATCCGCCCGCGCGGCCAGACACGTCGCCGAACATGCCAGTTTCCGCCTCGGCGGCACGCCGCTACTCGCGGAAATCAGCCATCATGGCCGGCATCTCTGGCGGGCCGAGCTCACCGGCCTCAGCCACCGTGCCGCCCGCACCGCATGCAATTCCGCCGGCAAGGGTTGCGCCGCCGTGCGTGTGGCCAGAAACGGCTGAACCGAAACCCGCACGCTACGCGTTCACCAACGTCGTCACCGTTGCCTGGGTACCGCGCAGCGCCCAGTTGGTGCCGCCCGCCAGCCGCGCCACTTCCCGCCCCTTGCGATCAATGATCAGGGTCGTTGGCAAACCAAACACGCCAACCGCCTGCGCCGCCTGCTGGTCGGGATCCAAATACACGCCGAGCCCCGCAATATGGTTGGCCGCGTAGAACTTTCGCACCGCGGCCGCGCCGCCGCTATCCGCGGATAGCGGCAGCACCACGATGTCCTTCATCGCGAGCTTCGTCGCCAGCAGCGCGAGCGAAGGCATCTCCGCCTTGCATGGGCCGCACCAGGTCGCCCAGAAATTCAGCAGCACGCCCTTGCCGGCATAGTCCGCGAGGCTGTGCGTGCCGCCCGCGGCGTCCCGCCACGAAATCGCGGGTAACGCCTTGGGTGGGTCGGTTACCTGCAACTCGCCGATATCCTCGCCATCGGGCGGCGTCTGGGCCCGCAATTTGCGCGGCCCCAGCAGGAAAGCTACGCTTGCCACACAAGCCAGCGCCCTTCGGCGCGGCAGGATGATCTCGGTCAAGCAAGACGTGTCCACCAACCCAACCTCCGCTCGCAATGCCCAATGGGGCGGGCGCTTCGCCGCCGGCCCCGCCGCCATCATGCGCGATATCAACGCCTCGCTCGGCTTTGACCGCCGCCTCTGGCGTCACGACATCGCGGGTTCGCGCGCCCACGCTACCATGCTCGCGCATGTCGGCATCTTATCCGAACTGGACCACGAAGCCATCCAGTCCGGGCTCGACGCCATCGCCGCCGAAATCGAATCCGGCCAGTTCGTCTTCGACCCGGTGCTCGAGGACATACATATGGCCATCGAGTCCCGCCTCACCACCCGCATCGGTGAAGCCGGCCGTCGCCTGCACACCGCGCGCAGCCGCAACGACCAGGTCGCGACCGATTTCCGCCTCTGGCTGCGCGACGCGATAGACGGTCTCACGACCCAGACCCACGCCCTCATGCGCGCGCTCACCACCCGCGCCGCCGAACATGCCGCCACCCCTATGCCGGGTTTCACCCATCTGCAAACCGCGCAGCCCATCACGTTCGGCCACCATCTGCTCGCCTATGTCGAGATGCTCGCGCGTGACGTCGGCCGCCTCGCCGATGGCCGCGCCCGGCTGAACGAATCCCCTCTGGGCGCCGCGGCGCTGGCCGGCACCGGCTTTCCCATTGACCGCACCGCCACCGCCGCCGCGCTCGGCTTCGCGCGCCCCATGGCCAACTCCATCGACGCCGTCTCCGCCCGAGACTTCGCGCTCGAATTCCTCGCCACGGCCGCCATCGCCGCCATCCATCTCTCCCGCCTCGCCGAGGAAATCATCCTCTGGTGCAGCGCCCCGTTCAGCTTCGTCACGTTATCCGATGCCTTCACCACCGGCTCCTCGATCATGCCGCAGAAGCGTAACCCGGACGCGGCCGAGCTCATTCGGGCCAAAACCGGTCGCATCAGCGGCAACTTGCTCGCCTTGCTCACCGTCATGAAAGGCCTGCCGCTCGCCTACGCCAAGGACATGCAGGAGGATAAGGAACCCGTGTTCGACACCGCGGACGCCTGGTCCCTCAGCCTCGCCGCGATGGAAGGCATGGTTCACGACATGCAACCCAATCTGTCCCGCCTGCGCGAGGCCGCGAGCCAGGGCTTTTCCACCGCCACCGACCTCGCCGACTGGCTGGTCCGCACCCTCCACCTCGCGTTCCGCGACGCCCATCACATCACCGGCCGCATCGTCGCCCGCGCCGAGGCCCTGAACTGCCCGCTGGAGGCCCTGCCGCTGGCCGAAATGCAGGCCATCCACCCCGACATCGACGCGCGTGTCTTATCGGTGCTCAGCCTCGATGCCTCCCTTGCCTCACGCGCCAGCTACGGCGGCACCGCCCCCAACCAGGTCGCCGCGCAAGCCGCCGCCTGGCTCGCCCGACTTGCGCCGGACCACGCCAAATGACCCGTCTGCTGCTCGTATTCACCGCCCTCACCCTGCTCGCCGCCTGCGGCAAACGCGGCAGCCCGCAACCGCCCGGCCCCAAGGCCAGCATCACCTTTCCCAGATCTTATCCCACCTACTGAACCGAGTTCATACTTCCTCTAATATAGAGAAAAAATCGCTTATTCATGGAGTTCGTCCGAGGACAATGGAGACGAAATACAAATATCTCAGTTCCGATCGAGATTGACCGGCTCCGGATTCCCCGTATAAAAAATAGCGCATTATATCGTCACGCTTCGGCCATTGCATTTTCCAATCCAACGCTGGCGCCCGGAAATTACCTCTGGTATCAACCAAAAGTCGGAGGAATTTCTTGGTTATTTCCGTCAAAAAAGAGCAATCGCCCCAGCCCATGATCCTGACCGACCTCCTGGCCCGCCATCAGAATCTTCGCATGCACGCGCATGACGGACTCATGCTCGACGGCAGGCCCCTCACCCCCATCGCCCGCGACCATGGCACCCCGGCCTGGATCATGTCCGCCACCACGATCCGGGGCCGCTACGCCGCCCTCGCCGCAGCTCTCGCCCCAACCGGCGCGCATATTCACTATGCGGTCAAAGCCAACGACCATCTCGCCATTCTCACCCTCCTCGCCCGCTGCGGCGCCGGAGCCGACGTCGTCAGCCTCGGCGAACTCACCCGCGCGCTGCGCGCCGGCATCCCGCCCGCCCGCATTGTCTTCTCCGGCGTCGGCAAATCCACCGACGAGCTCACCGCCGCGCTGACTGAAAACATCGCCCAGATCAACATCGAAAGCGCCGAGGAGCTCGACCAGCTCGCCGCCATCGCAACCAGGCTCAACCGCCCCGCCCGCATCGCCTTCCGCCTCAACCCCGATATCGATGCCGGCACCCACCACCACATTTCCACCGGCCGCCTGGGCGATAAATTCGGCATCCCGATCGCCGATATTCCTGCCCTTTACACCCGCGCCAGCGAACACCCCTGCCTCATTCCGGTGGGTCTCGCCCTGCATATCGGCAGTCAGATCACCTCACCCGCCCCCTACCGCGCCGCCTTCGCCCGCACCGCCAGCCTCGTGCGCGCCCTTCGCGCCGCCGGCCATACGGTCACCACGCTCGATTGCGGGGGTGGCCTCGGCATCGCCTACGCCGATGAAGCGCCGCTCTCGCTGCCCGCCTATACCGCCGCCATCGCGCAATCCCTCGTGCCGCTCGATCTCTCGCTCATGGTCGAGCCTGGCCGCTATCTCGTCGGTCCTGCCGGTCTGCTGCTCGCCCGCGTCATCCTGCGCAAAAACGCCAGGCCGCGTCCCTTCCTCGTGCTCGATGCCGCCATGACCGATCTCGCCCGTCCCGCCCTCTACGGCGCCTTCCACGCCATCCTGCCGCTCGCGCCCCACCATCTCCACGCGCCCCTCGCACCGCTCGATGTCGTCGGCCCGGTCTGCGAAAGTACCGATGTCCTGGCCCGCGCCCGGCCCCTACCGTCGCTTGAAGCCGGAGATTTCGTGGCCATTCTTGATACCGGGGCTTACGGAGCGGTCATGAGCAGCACCTACAACGCCCGCCCACTGGCGCCGCAAATCCTGATCGATGGCGCCCGCGCCGATCTCATCCGCCCGCGCCAACCCCTGGCCGAGCTTTGGCAGCACGAAATCGTGCCGCCCGCGCCATGAGGCGTGCCGCGCCCCTCCGCCGTCTCGCCCACCTGCGCCATCGCACCGCCCTGGTGCTGTGGGCCGAACAAATCCTGCCCGCCATCGCTCCCGCCTTCGCGCTCGTCCTGCTCTGGCTCGCGCTCGGCCTGTTCGGCGCCTTCGCCCCGCTACCTGGACTAGCGCGCCCGTTCCTCGCCGGCATCGTCACTCTGGTCGCCCTCACCGTCGCCATCACCGCGCTGCGTCGGGTTGCCCCGCCAAGCCCCGCCAGCATCGACCACCGCCTGGAACGTCGGGACTGGCTGCGCCCCCTCACAACTCTCGCCGACCGTCCGGCCAATCCCGGTACCGCCGATCCTGGTACCGCCAATCCTGATACCGCCAATCTCTGGGCCGCCCACCAGGCCCGTGCCCTCGCCCGTGTATCGGGTCTGAGGCCCGGCGCGCCCAGCCTCACCCCGCAAACCCAGGGTCTGCTCGGCCTGCCGCTACTGCTCGCGTGCCTCGCCTTTGCCCTCGCCCTGCCCCATCCGGGCGCGCGGCTGCGCGCTGCCCTGCGCCCCGCCCCGACCCCGTCCGCGGTCAGTCTCCAAGCCTGGATCGTGCCGCCCACCGCCCTTGGTCTACCCTCCATCTTTCTCGATCCGGTCGGTGCCAAAACCCCCATCCTGGTGCCCCGCCAGTCACGCCTCAGCCTCGCGGTGCACGGCGGTACAAGCCAGCGCCGGTTTCATTTCGCCGGCCACGCCCATGAACTCTCCCGGCTCGACCGCACCGATTTTCAGGCCACCCTCACCCTCACCCAATCCGGCACGCTCACCTTCGGCCGCGCCACCTGGCCGCTTCACGTCGTCAGCCCGGCGCCTCCCGTCATCTCCTTCGGCGCCGCCCAACCCGTCCGCCACGGCAACCAGCTTTTCCTGCCCTGGCGGGCGACCGACCGTTTCGCCCTCAGCGCTGTCGGCGTCGAAATCCGCCGCCAGGACCAGCCGAACCTGCCGCCGCTGCGCCTCGCTTTCCCGCTCGCCGGCCGCCCCCCCACCACCTCAGGCCAAAACCTGCCAGATCTCACCGCCAACCCTTGGGCCGGGCTGCCCGTGCTGCTGCGCTTTTACGCCACCAACACCGCAGGCCTCACCGGGCACTCCACCACCCTGCATACCACCCTGCCCGAGCGGCATTTCCGCAATCTCATCGCCCGTGTGCTCGCCGAGCAGCGCAAGGCCCTCGTGCTCGATCCCACCGCCACCGCTACCGCCCACGCCAATCTCGACCGCCTCTCCGAAGCCGCCGCCGGGCAGATCGGGCTTGGCGCCTGGCTCGACATGCGGGTCATCGCCGCCATGCTCGCCGATCCCCATGCCAACCTCCCCGCCATCCAAAATCAGCTCTGGCACCTCGCGCTGGCCATCGAGGATAGCGGCGTCCGCGCCGCCCGCGAGGCGCTCGATGCCGCCCGCGCCCGCCTGAACGACGCGCTTTCCGCCAACCGCAACGCAAATCCATCCCTTCAGCAAAACAGCCAGGCCCTGCAACAGGCGCTTAAAAACTATCTCAAGGCCCTCGCCCGCCAGGCGGACCAGAACGGCCAGACCCTGCCCCGCCAGGACACCGGCCAAACCATCGACCCTGCCCAACTGGAGCAAATGGCCAGGCAGGCGGCCGCCGCCGCCCGCGCCGGGCGCAACCAGGAAGCCCGCCGCGATCTCGCCCGGCTCGGTAATATTCTCGATCATCTGCGCCCCGGTACCCCCAACCCCGATGCCGACCACCAGAACCAGAAGCCGGACGCCCTGGCCCAATCCCTGAAATCGCTCCAGGCCGGGGAACAGACCCTGCACGCGAGCACCGCCAACCGTCTCACCAACCCGGCCGAGACCAAGGCCAAGACCACCTCCCGCGCCGCCGACGCCCGAACCCAGGCCCGGCTGCGCCAGCATCTGGGCGATCTCGCCCGCAAACTCGGCGAACGCGGCAGTCCCATCCCCCGCGGCCTCGCCACCGCCGACCAGGCCATGAAGAACGCCAGACAGGCTCTCACCACCGGCCACGACAAATCGGCCGAGGCCGCGGAACGCCGCGCCATCGCCGGCCTGTCCGAAAGTGGCCAGGAGATGGCCCAACAAAGCCAAGGCCAGGGTCAAAACCAGGGAAATACCCAGCAAGGCCAGGGTCAGGGTAAAACCACCGCCCGCAACCCCGGCCAGGGTCAGGGCCAGGCCCAGGGCCGCCAGGGGAATTCTCATGGCAAGGACCCGCTCGGCCGCGCCTGGCAGCAAGGCAACGGCGCGCTCGATCTCGGTGCCAACGCAAACGCCACCGAAGCCACCATCGCCCGCGCCCGCGCCCTCCTCCAGGAAATCCGCCGCCGCGCGTCCGATCGCGCCCGCCCACCCGCCGAACTCCAATACCTGGACCGCCTGCTCGGCAACTAGCCCCCCCGTCATTGCGAGGCGCCAACGG
>JAJXVA010000074.1 GCA_021782435.1 Pseudomonadota bacterium | reverse complement strand
CCAGGGCATCGGCTGCTCGAAGGTGCCGGATATTCATGATGTCGGCCTGATGGAGGACCGCGCGACGTTGCGTATCTCCAGCCAACATATTGCCAACTGGCTGCATCACGCTATCGTCTCGGCCGAACAGGTGGAGGCAAGCTTGCGCCGCATGGCCCTGCTGGTCGATCGTCAAAACGCGGCCGATCCCGCCTACACGCCCATGGCACCGGGTTACGACGGCCCGGCCTTCGCCGCCGCCCGCGACCTCATCTTCCAAGGCCGCGCCCAGCCCAGCGGCTACACCGAGTTCATTCTCACCCGTCGCCGCCGTCAGGCAAAACGCCGCGATGGCTGACCTCGCAACGAACGCACCCATCCCACCTGAAGCGCCTGAAGGTCCGCGCTGCGCCAATTGCGCCACCAGGTTGCTCGGTCCCTTTTGCTACGCCTGCGGCCAGCACCGCGAAGCCCATCACCGCTCGCTGCGTCATCTCATGGCGGAAATGCTGGAAAACCTCACGGAAGCCGACGGTCGGCTCTGGCGCACGCTCAGCCGCTTGGCATTGCGCCCCGCTCGCCTGACGCGGGATTACATCGACGGCCACCGTGTGGCCGAAATTCCTCCGCTGCGTCTGTTCCTGGTCGCGCTGGTACTGGTCTTCGCGGTTGGCTCATTCGGCCGCGCCAACCGCACATCCTTCGTCAACCTCAAGCACGATGCGCCGCACATCGAGAAAGAAATCAACAAAATCACCATAAAGAACCATCCCGACATGTCACACTGGCTGCGCAACCATGTCGACTACGCGGTCGAGAACCCGGACGAGGTGGCCCACACCATGCGCGAATGGGCGGAACGCTTCGCCTTCCTGCTTCTACCGCTCTCTGCCTTCAGCCTGAAACTCCTGTTTCCGCTGCGCCGGGATTTCACGCTCTACGACCACACGATCTTCACGCTCCATTCGCTCAGCTTCGCCGGCATGCTGATCGCGGTCGAAATGGTACTGAACACCATGCCCGTGATCGATAAATGGTCGTCCTTTCTGATGTTCGCCCTGCCCGTCCACCTGTTCGCCCACATGCGCGGCCTCTACCGAATTTCCACTTTCGCTACCCTCGTCCGCATGGCAGCCCTGGGTATCATGTCGCTGTTCTCTTTTCTGCTCATTCTCACCAGCCTCAGCCTGCTCTCCCTCGCGCTTGCCGGTTGACATGGCGTTGGCCAGCTACTGAGTAATGCCGGGCAGAAAGTAGCAATTACTTGGTTTTTATTCAGAAACTAGGAACTTCACTTTCGTTTGTCTCTCTTTCAGTGAAGACATCCTATTCGAGACTTGGCGTTTCTGAAAATCCCGCGCAACGCGATGCTCCATGACGTATTGCTGCGATTAAAAACTCTATGTTGCCCTCAGGTCCCGTGATCGGGCTTGGTTCGACCCCGATTACGGTCCAGCCTGGTAGTGCGGACCACCATGCCGTGATCGTTGCGCAGATTTCGGCATGGATTTCCGGATCCCGGACGACACCTTTGCTGCCGACCCGGCCGGGCCCCGCCTCGAATTGCGGTTTGATCAGCGCAACAGCCCAGGCACCAGGTGCGCAAAGCGCGAGACCGGCCGGCAGCACTGTCCTTAAGCCGATAAAACTGGCATCGCACACCAGCGCGCCGATCGGATCGGGGAGGGTTTCGGCAGTCAGATGGCGGGCATTGGTTTTTTCGTGGACGATCACACGCGGGTCGGTACGGAGTTTCCAAGCGAGCTGACCGTGACCGACATCCACCGCGTGAACCCGTGCGGCACCACTGGTGAGCAGTACATCGGTAAAACCCCCAGTCGATGCACCAATGTCGAGGCAGATGAGTCCGCAAGGGTCGAGCCCGAAAACTTGCAATGCGTGACCGAGCTTCAGCCCGCCGCGGGAAACCCAAGGATGGGGCTGACCCCGAACCTGTAATGCCGCATCAGCCGCGACCGGCTGGCCAGGTTTTTCAATGCGGCATTCCGCCCGATAAACCTTTCCCGAGAGAATAAGTGCCTGGGCATGGCTGCGGCTCTCGGCAAGGCCGCTGGCTACCAGCAGCGCGTCCGCACGGAGCTTGGCGCCGGCTTTCGGCACGCATCTATTCCACGTCGCTCAAGGTCGGGCCCTGCTCGGTTTCGACGATCGCGGCGACACGAGCTTCGACCGCGCGCAATTTCTCCTCGCAATGCTTGCGCAGCGCGGCACCGCGCTCGTAGGCCGTAATGGCATCCTCCAGCTTCTGCTGGCCGGTTTCGAGTGATTTGACGATACGTTCGAGTTCGCCGAGCGCCTCCTCGAATGTAAGTCGGGCGAGGTTTTGTTGGTCAGTCATGAGCGGTCTCCTCGGCCAGCATGACACGCAGATACGCGGCAACGCTTTCGGCCAGCGCGTCGAGGTGGTAGCCGCCTTCGAGCACCGAAACCAAGCGGCCGTGACCGGCTTCCAGCAGCCGGGCGGCAGTCCACGCAAAATCCTCGGTCTCGAGTTCGATTGCAGCCAGCGGATCGTTGACATGGGCATCGAACCCAGCGGATGCCAACACCAGGTCCGGGGAAAATGCTTGCAAAGCATCGAGCACGGCGGTGAGGGCGGCGCGGTATTCGCCGCTTCCAGCGCCGGGGGGCAGCGGATAGTTGACGATGTTGCCATAGGCGCCACGCTCAGAAGCAGCACCGGTGCCAGGATAACAGGGCATCTGATGGACACTTCCATAGAACAGGTCGGGGTCGTTCCAGAACATCGCCTGGGTACCGTTGCCGTGATGGACGTCGAAATCGACCACCGCGATTCTTCGCAGCCCGTGCGCCGCGCGAGCGTGGTGAGCGGCGATAGCAACCGAGTTGAACAGGCAAAAGCCCATGGCTTTGTCCATCTCGGCATGGTGACCCGGGGGACGGGTGGCAACGAAGGCAGTGCGGGCCCGCTGTCCAAGGACATGGTCGACGGCAGCGATGGCACCGCCGGCCGCCCGCAGGGCAGCTTCCAGGCTACCGGCAGACATATGAGTATCTGGATCCAAAGTGATGGTGCGACCAGGTTCGATTACGGCGGCGAAAATCGCCTCGACATAGGATCGGCTATGCACCGAGGTGAGCGCCGCGGTCGTGGCGGGCGGCGCCTCGAGACGAGCAAGATTGGCGAATTCAGACTCAGCGAGGGCAGTTTGAACGGCGACGAGACGGTCGCGAGATTCCGGGTGGCCTGGACCGGGCTCATGCGCCAGGCAGGCAGCATGGGTGAACAGGGCGACGGTCATGATGCAGCTTCCGGGGTGGGGCGGCTTTGTTTACGGATCAAAAAGCTGAAAACGCCGTCCTGTTCGCCGGTTGCAAGCAGAGCGTGGCCAGTTTCGCGACAAAAAATTTTGAAATCGTTCACTGAAGCGCGGTCGGTGGCAAGCACACGAAGGGTCTCTCCATCGGCCAGGGCACGTAACGCGCGGTTGGCGCGCAGCACCGGCAGGGGACATTTCATCTGCTTCACGTCCAGAATGGTTTCCGCCATAGTCAGCCCCCACCGCGCCATGACGGCCGCGATAATGTCGCCCGGTTCGGGCGCGGCGCCAAGCCCGCGAGGGTTGACCACGGAGCGGACCAGGAGACGGGATCGATGATGCCCGAACCGAATGGAATGACAGCCATCCCAACCCTTTGCCTGGATTGCGCACGACTGGCCCCTTGCGCCGATCCAGGCCATCGGTTGGTCGCGCACCCGGAACTTCTATCGCTGGCGATCGCCCATATCGATTGTGACGCCTTCTATGCCAGCGTGGAAAAACGCGACCGACCGGAGTTGGCGGCGCTGCCAGTGATCGTCGGCAGTGGCCAGCGCGGGGTAGTTACCACCGCGTGTTATATCGCCCGGTTGAGCGGTGTAGCGAGCGCCATGCCCATGGCCAGGGCACGCCGCCTATGTCCGGACGCTGTGGTGATCGCGCCGAATTTCAACAAATACCGGACGGTGTCTCGTCAGTTGCGGGCAATGTTAGGAGAATTAACGCCACTCGTGCAAGTCTTGTCGATCGACGAGGCTGTTTTGGATTTGCGTGGAACCGAGGCGCTGCACCGGGCGCCGCCGGCAGTGGTGCTGGCAAGGCTCGCGCGGCGCGTCACGCATGAGTTGGGCATACCGATTTCAATCGGGCTCGCGGGTAACCGGATGTTGGCAAAGCTGGCGGCCGAGCGCGGCAAACCGCGCGGATTTTGTGTATTGGGCACCGATGCACTGTCCTGGCTGGCGCCGCAGCCAGTAACATTACTGCCGGGGGTTGGCGCCGCGCAGGCGCGAAACCTGGCGGCGCGCGGTATCGCCCGGCTGGGCCAGTTGCAATCCCTTACCGACAAGGCGGCGCAAACCCTGCTGGGGCCGGAAGGCCCAAATCTGGCAGCGCTTGCGCGCGGGCAGGACGCACGACCGGTGCGGTGCGAATCTGTCGCCCGATCGGTCAGAACAGAGACCACGTTTGCAACCGATCTGACCGGGTTCGAGCCCATCAGCCGAGTGCTTTGGCAGCTCTGCGAGATGCTAGCGGTTCGATTGCGCGGCGCGGGGGTGGCGGCGGCTGGCCTGACACTGAAGCTGAAAACCGCGACCTTCACGGTTCGCACCCGGACGCGCGAACTGTCGGGGCCAACCGTAGTGCCCGATACGTTGTTCGAAGCAGCGTGTGACCTGTTGCGACCCGAACTGGACGGCACCGCATTCCGGCTGGTTGGGGTCGGGGCAACCCGGCTCGTGCCGCTGGCCCTGGCAGACCTGGGCGATCTGGTGGACCGCGAGGCGCCAAAGCGGGCAGCTAGGCAGGCGGCCGTGGACCAGTTGCGAGGTAAATTCGGTGATGGGGTTGTGCGTCGGGGGCGCGGGATGGGTTGGAACGGAGGCGTTCTATAGGTGCTGGCGGGCCTGGGGCGGCCAGCGTCGTGACCTCCGGCCTCACTGCCATAGCCGTGTCAAATCCCTCGGCCGAGCACCCGCGCCACTGTCGCGCTCCCGCCGACAACACAACCAATGGCACCTCCTTCGGCACCATGACCAAACGCATCATCAAACTTCGGAAACGGACCCCCCTCGCGAGGCCGATCAGCCCGGCGTTGTTTCGCGACATGCCATGTCCGCGCACGGCTTCTGGCCGGCCGGGCCCTGGTCCAGTATGCAGTGCGGGGCGATGATGACGGAGGATGCGTGTTGTGGCTGTCTGGAGCCTACGCGGCATGGGTCGCGAACGCCGCACAGAAATCATCATCCACGCGGCAGTCAGTGACATTGTGCGTTGCAATGTCGCGATTGGCAGCGCCACTGGCCGCCGCCCGGTTGCATGACGGCCGCTGCCAGGAATTGCCAGGTGTCGCCGTTGCGCGGGTGTGGCATGATGTGGATTGAGTCCGAGAAAATCAGGAAGGGAAGGAACCCCAGCGAATGAGCCGAATTGCCCTGGTCACTGGCGGAACGCGTGGTATCGGCGCGGAAATTTCCCGCGCGCTCACCCGCGCCGGCCGCACCGTGATCGCCAGCTACGCCCACAACAGTCGCGCCGCGGATGATTTCGCGCGTGCTGAAAGCATTCACACCATCCAGTTCGATGCAGCTGATTACGCCGAATGCGAGGCGGCGGTGGCGCGAATCGCGGAGGATTTCGGACCAATCGAGATTCTGGTGAACAATGCCGGTATCACCCGAGACAGGGTGATGGCTAAAATGACCCGTGACATGTGGGACGCGGTGATCGATACCAATCTGGGATCGTGCTTCAATCTCTGCCGCCTGACGTTCGAATCGATGCGGACGCGGAAATTCGGAAGAATAGTGAATATAGGCAGCATCAATGGTCAGGCTGGCCAGTATGGGCAGGTGAATTATGCTGCGGCCAAATCAGGGATTCACGGTTTTACGAAGGCGCTGGCGCAGGAAGGTGCCAAGTTCAACATAACCGTCAACGCGATCGCGCCCGGCTATGTCGATACCGACATGGTGCGCGCAGTACCCCCCGACGTTCTGGAAAAAATAGTCGCTAAAATTCCCGTCGGCCGACTTGGTCGCGCCGAGGACATTGCCCGTGGCGTTGTGTTCCTGACCGCGGACGAGGCCGAGTTCGTGACTGGCAGCACGCTATCGATCAATGGCGGGCAGCACATGTATTGAGCTGTCTCGAGTCCGGTGGCGGGCGCCGAAGATCTGCGGCCGCGTTGTTTGGCCGCAGCGAACACTTGTCCGCCACTGGCTCCCAAGCCAGCGGTTCGCCCCCTGCCGAACGGGGCCTCGCCAAGCTCAAGGCGCGGCTGCGATTCGCCACGGAAAGCCCCGTCAGCCATCCCGGAACCTCATGGAAAGCCCCAGATCAGAGCAGGCTCTGGAGATTCCGCGTCAACCGGTGGTGCCAACCGGGCCGTCGACGCCGGGTCTCGCCCGGTGCAGCAGATAGATCGAGATCACCATCACCAGGATCAGCACTGCCATCATGCCGAGTTCGACCATCGATGCATGCACCATCGCCTGGGTTTGCGGCGTCCAGCCAGCGGTTTTGGTTTCCTGAGAGGTCTGCATGGTGATGACCAATACCCGCCGGATGGAAGCGATCAGCCCGACCACCAGGAAGGGTTCGGCAGATAGGCCACCCTGGCTCAGCGAGGCGCGGACCGTGTGCAGAATTTCAATCAGCATGAACACGAACAACAGCTTATCGACGGTATCGACAACGGCACTCCCGGTCCGAAAACTTCCAAGCGCCTGGTAAAGACTGGCTGCCGCATTGATCAGCGCCATCGCTGCGGCGGTGGCCAGCATCAACCCCAGCAGCAGATAGGATGTGTATTCCAGGCGTCGTAATCCCGCGTCGGCCATTGGCAGCCAGTTAATTCGTGTGCTGTCTTTCATGTGTCTGGTTCCTGTGCAGCGAATATCAAACCGGCAGCACAATCACCGCTTTGGCCCCACCCTGTGGGCGGTTGGACAGCATCACGTCTCCGCCATGGGCGCGCAGAATATTTCGCGCAATCGGCAGACCGAGACCAAAACCTCCGGTCTCGCGGTTACGGCTGGCCTCGGCGCGGTAGAAGGGGTCGAACACTCGCGGTAATTCCTCAGGCGGAATGCCAGGACCTTCGTCATCTATGATGATGCGCACGGCCCGCGTCCCAAGCGGGCTGGCATCCTGATGCGGTGCGGGCGGTTCCAACCGGACATAAGCCGCGCCACCATAGTTGATAGCATTGCCAATGAGATTGGATATAGCCCGCTTCATCGCCAATGACCTTGCCTGAACGCGTAAATGCTCCGGCCCATGATAAATCAATTTCTCTGCAACTTCGGGGCGGGCGTCGGATGCCTCATCCAGTATAGTTTGTACGAGCACGGCAAGGTCGATCGCGGTCACGGGTTCGCTGCTCGCGACATCGCGACCGAAGGCCATGGTGGCATTGACCATCGCCTCCAGCTCCTCGATATCGCTCAGCAGGCGATGCCGCATTTCCTCATCATCGACGAATTCCGCGCGCAGCTTCAGCCGCGTAATCGGCGTGCGCAGATCGTGCCCGATCGCGGAGATCAGGAAAGTGCGGTCGGAGACGAAGCGGCGGATCCGCTCAGCCATCAGGTTGAACGCTGCCGCCGCGCGGGCCATTTCAATCGGACCGCCTTGCGGCAAGGGGGGCGCGTTGACATCACGGCCAAGCCGGTCGGCGGCGGCGGAGAGTACTTGCACCGGACGCACCATGCGCCACACCCCCCACAGCGCCAGAATCGAGGATAGCAGGGCCGTGAGCAGAAATGCCGGTAAAAAATTCGGCATGGTCCAGGGATGCGGGGCCGGTACCGGAGCCGCCACGTCCAACCAATTGCCGTCGGGCAGGTGTACGCCGACAATAATCAAATGCTGGCCGAACCCGCCCAGCATGACGAATTGATGCGGGCGTTGGCCCGGCGGCAGCGGAACCAGCGACATATCGGCACGCAGCAACCGCGCGATGGGCGCCGGTGCCAGCGTGTAGCCGCCGGGCGGGTCGGGCGTAACGGCGACCTGCACGCCCTTTGGGGTTTTCAGCGCGGCGATGGTTTGTTGCTGGTCGGCCGGAGATGTCAGCAATAAGGTGCGGTAGATGCTGATGACCATGTTACCGATGGCGCGTGCCTGAGCCAGGCGAACCAGCTCCATCCGGTCCATTCCGGCGTAAATGAGACCGGCGCCATCAATGGCGGCAAGTCCAATCACCACCACCAAGCCGATGCGCGCCGCCTGGCTGCGCAACAGCCCATGCCATGTCACGTGCGTTCGACGGTGGCCGCAAGCACGTAGCCGCCACCACGCACCGTCTTGATGAGCTGCGCGTGACGTCCGTCATCATCCAGCTTGCGGCGCAGACGACTGATGGCGACATCGATCGCTCGATCGAACGGTCCGGCCTGGCGGCCGCGAAGCAGGTCGAGCAACATGTCGCGCGTCAATACCCGGTTGGCCCGATCAACCAATGCCACAAGCAGATCGTATTCGCCACCCGTCAAGGGCACCTCGACCTGGTCCGGGTTCAGCAGGCGCCGCCGCGCCGGCTCGAGCGTCCAACCGGCGAAGCGGACCGGACGGCTGGCCTGATCGGGGCGCTTCTCAGTCGCCTCGCCGGCACGTCGCAGCACGGCGCGGATGCGTGCCAGCAATTCACGCGGGTTGAACGGCTTGGCGAGGTAGTCATCGGCGCCGAGTTCGAGCCCGATGATACGGTCCGTCTCCTCGCCCATGGCGGTCAGCATCACGATCGGCACGTTGGATTGGGTACGCAGCCAGCGCGCCAAGTCGAGCCCCGATTCTCCGGGCAACATCAAATCGAGCACGACCAGGTGATAATGCCCCGCCGCCCAGGCGCGGCGCGCTTCCCGCCCGTCCCGCGCGACGGTCACCCGAAAACGGTTCTTCTCCAGAAAGCGCGCGAGCAGCTCGCGGATTTCACGATCATCGTCAATGACAAGAATGTGGGCCGGTTGTTCCATGGCAGGAGATGTTAGGTGCTGCGGTGCCTGTTACAAATCGGGCGTTGCATTAAGTTTCATTATGCTGCGCAGATGAGACGCGCGGCCGGGAACCACCGCACGCGGGATCGGTAGCCTATTGTGGCAATACTACGTCAGTTGAACCCGACCCGCTCTGAAATGATGGCATACCCGCAGATTTTGCCGCTGGTTTTTGCCATGATTTGGCCTAATTTGGTGGATGAGCGGGCCGAGTCCCGCGTGCCTGGGCCGGCCCGGCAAAATGCCGTGTCCGGGGTGTCTTGCCAAGACGGCGCGCAAACGCCGTTCGCGGCCCGACTGGCTGCACGGCGCCCGATGTTGTGACAACGGGCCTCGCTTCCCGGTGCGTGCAGCCAGTCGTTCCTCATGACTGGCGTCTCGTCAGGATCCTGGGCCCGGGCGGAGATGCGACCAGTTCCGGCGGTCAGCACCGCCTGCGGCTTCCGTCAGTCGATACCCTGCCAGGTGGCGGCCTCATTCTGGCGTTCGCGGACATTGACATAAACCTGGTGCAGCATGACCAAGGACAGGAACATCGAGGCCAGCGAAACAAAGCTGTAAGGGTGATCGTCCAGCACCATCTCGATGAATGTCATGACCACAATCAGACCACTGCCAAAAAAAGTGGCACGGTCGCCAAGACCATAGGTCAGAGCCTCTTTCAACATGGCAACGAAAGCGGTGAGCAGCCACAGCCCGATCAGGAAGTAACGGGGCAAGGTATGCTCGTCATAGTCGAGTGCGGTCGCGATGAGCACAGCCGTGCCCGCCGCGAACAGGCGCAGACCGAGCCAGGGTTGCCCGCCGCTGGGCTTTTGCGATCGATAGGCCATGCCACCCCCTGCCAGAAACGCGCTTCCTACTCGGATGCCACGTTCGGCTTGGCAACCGGTAAAAAACATGTCGGAAGTTATAACCAGAGTGACCGACCATCGGAATCGGTTGGCGTCATGCTTGCGCGCCACCGCGGTCAGGGCTACCGGGCCGGAGCGATGGTGGTGGCGGATGGCGCGGACCTCGCCCGGTGGCTATCCGTCTAGGGGAGTTGCGCATGGGTTTGTTGGGCGTAGTAGCCGTTGCCTTCGCGGTACTGCTTGCAGGCGGCACCTGGTACAGGATCCGCGATGACCGGCGCATGATGGCCGCTTGGCCCAGCCGCGGCGCCTATGCCTGGGAAAGCGGATGGGATGTGCGGCGGTATCACCGCGCGCTGCTGACCTGGCTGAAAGTCGAGGATTGGCGGATCGTTTCCGCAATCGCCCTGGACGATGACCGGTTGCTGCTGACCATTTGCCGTGAACGCTATCGCCTGCCGACCCTTCTGCTCCGACCCGGGATAACCCTAACCGAGGCCGATCGCGA
>JAJXVA010000073.1 GCA_021782435.1 Pseudomonadota bacterium | reverse complement strand
GCAGCCGGTCGTTGCGGGTTTCGTCCACCCAGCATTGCACCAGCGCCTCCATGCCCGCCTTGCCGGCGGCATAGGCGCCCCAATAGCCGCGTGGCGCGCGCGCCACCCGGCTGGTCACGAACACCGCCCGCCCCGCCGGCGCCGCCAGCAGCAGCGGCCCGCAGGTGCGTATCAACCGCCACGTGGCCGCCAGGTTCACCCCGATCGCCGCGTCCCAGTCGCGCGGCAGAATATGCGGCGTCGGCGTCAGCCGGCCCAGCGCGCCCGCATTGTGGAGCAGAATATCCAGCCGTCCGAACCGTTCCAGCAGCGTCGGCCCCAGCGGGTCGAGCATCTCGCCCTTGGTCAGGTCTATCGGCAGCAGCGTCGCGCTGCCGCCCGCCGCACGCACCGCGTCATCGGTTTCCTCGAGCCCGCCCTGGGTTCGCGCCAGCAGCACCACGTGCACGCCGTGCCGCGCCAACGCGACCGCGGTTGCCGCGCCAATGCCGCGGCTCGCGCCGGTCACCACCGCTACAGGACTGGAATACGCCATCATCGACCCTTGTGCTGTTGCCCGCTCAGGTGCCGCTGGCCAGCAGGCTCATCTGCCGCGGCTCATTTCCGGCCTGGTCCACCAGCGCGATCGGATAATCCCCGGTGAAACACGCGTCACAATAAGGCCGCCTGCCATCACCCCGCCCCGCCCGGCCCAGCGCCCGGTACAATCCATCCAGGGAAATAAAAGCCAGGCTGTCCACCCCGATGATCCGCGCCATCTCGGTCACATCGTTCTGCGCCGCCAGCAGCTTCGCCCGCTCGGGTGTGTCTATGCCGTAAAAACACGAATGCGTGGTCGGCGGCGAGGATACCCGCATATGCACTTCCGCCGCCCCGGCCGCGCGCACCATTTCCACGATTTTGCGGCTGGTCGTGCCGCGCACGATCGAATCATCCACCAGCACCACGCGCTTGCCCGAAAGCACCGCCGCATTGGCCGAATGTTTCAGCTTCACCCCGAGATGCCGGATCTGGTCGGTCGGCTCGATGAACGTGCGGCCCACATAATGGTTGCGCACGATCCCGAGTTCGAACGGCACGCCCGCCTCCAGCGCGTAGCCCATCGCCGCCGGCACTCCGCTATCGGGCACCGGCACCACCACATCGGCCGGCACGGCGGATTCGCGCGCCAGCTCCGCGCCGATATTCTTGCGGGCGGTATAAACCGCGGTGCCTTCCATGACCGAATCGGGGCGCGCGAAATAAATATACTCGAACACGCAGAACCGCGTCGCCTCACGCCCGAACGGCTTGATGCTGTGTACGCCGCGGTCGTCGATCACGACAATTTCCCCGGGTTCGACGTCGCGCACGAATTCCGCGCCGACGATGTCGAGCGCGCAGGTTTCGCTCGCCAGCACCCAGGCGCCGGCGCCGGCGCCGGGCATGCGCCCCAGAATCAGCGGCCGCACCCCATGCGGGTCCCGCACGCCGAACAGCGCCTGGTCGGACAGCGCCACCAGCGAATACGCCCCCACCACCTGCTTCAGCGCATCGATCAGCCGATCCGTCACGGTCGCATAGAGGCTGGTCGCGATCAGATGCACGAACACTTCGGAATCGGTGGTCGATTGAAACAGGCAACCCCGCCGCACCAGCGCCCGCCGCAACTGTCCGGCATTGGTCAGGTTGCCGTTATGCCCCACCGCGAAGCCACCGAACTCGAACTCGGCGAACAGCGGCTGCACGTTGCGCAGCACCGTGTCCCCGGTCGTCGCGTACCGGTTATGGCCGATCGCGCAGCTGCCCGGCAGTCCGGCGATCACCTTCGCGTCGCCAAAATTCTCGCTCACCAGCCCCAGCCCACGATGCGAATGAAACCGCGCGCCGTCATGGCTGACTATGCCGGTGGCTTCCTGGCCGCGATGTTGCAGCGCGTGCAGCCCGAGCGCGGTCAGCGCCGCCGCGTCCGGGTTGCGCCAGATGCCGAACACCCCGCATTCCTCATGCAGCGTATCGTCGTCCCAGCCGGTGGTGGCGTGCATCGTCGTCTCCACGGTCATGGCCCATTGGCCGGCGTCGGTGGCGTGGGCATCGCGCCCGGCGCGAGCGGAGGTGGCACGTCCGGGGCAAGCTTCGCCGGCAGCAGCCCGGCCAGAAACTGCGCGCCTTGATACGCGAATGGCAGGCTGCGCGCGCGCAGCACCGGGTCGGGCCAGGTTTTGGGCACGAACACGAGCGCGATCAGCATATAGGCGACCGATATCAGCGCAGCCCCGCGCAAAACGCCGAACAGCACCCCGACGCTGCGGTCCAGCCCGCCAACCCCGGTGGCGCGGAACGTCCGCGCCACAATTCCCGCCGCGATCGACAGCACGATCAGCCCGATCAGAAACAGCAGCGCGAACGCCACCGGCTCGGCCAGGCCGGCGCTGCCCAGCAGCCGCTCGGCCATCGGCTCCGCCCGAGGCGTCAATCGCACCGCCACGAACAGCGCGCCCAGCCACGCCGCGAGGCCCAGCGCCTCGCGCAGGAACCCGCGCACGAATGCCAGCAGGGCCGAAATCCCCAGCACCCCCAGCACGATCAGGTCGACCACGTTCATCCTGCCCGCTTATGGGTCAGGCACATGACAAAAACCAGCCCGGCTCAAGCGCCAAACCGTCCCACCAACTCCGTCAGGTGTCCCATTTCCGTCAGCATCAACCCCTCCGGCGCCGCCAGCTTGCCCCCGCCCCGCGCCACCCGCCGCGGCAGGGATGCGGCGGCAAACCCCAGCTTCGCGGCTTCCTTCAGTCGCGCCTCCGCCTGCGCCACCTGCCGGATCTCCCCCGAAAGCCCGATCTCACCAAAAAACACCTCGTCCGGCCGCGTCGGCTGGTTCGCCGCCGCCGAGGCCAGCGCCGCCGCCACCGCCAAATCCGCCGCGGGCTCCGTGATCCGCAACCCGCCGGCCACGTTCAAATAAATATCGTGCGCGCCCAGCCGCAACCCGCACCGCGCCTCCAGCACCGCCAGCAACATCGCGAGCCGCCCCGCATCCCACCCGACCACGGCCCGGCGCGGCGTGCCGCCCTGCCCGGTGGCCAACAGCGCCTGCACCTCCAGCAGCAGCGGGCGCGACCCCTCCAGCCCGGCAAACACCGCCGACCCCGCCACATGCCCGCGCCGCTCGGCCAGGAACAGCGCCGAAGGGTTGGCCACTTCCGCGAGGCCGCGCTCGGTCATCTCGAACACGCCGATTTCATCGGTCGCGCCGAACCGGTTCTTCACCCCCCGCAAAATCCGGAACTGGTGGCCACGGTCGCCTTCGAAATACAAAACCGCATCCACCATGTGCTCCAGCACCCGCGGCCCGGCCACCGCCCCGTCCTTGGTCACGTGCCCCACCAGCACCACCGCGAAGCCCCGCGTCTTGGCCAGCCTGATCAGCTCGAACCCCGCCGCCCGCACCTGGCCCACCGTTCCCGGCGCCGAATCCAGCGTATCCACCGCCATCGTCTGGATGGAATCGATCACCAATACATCGAGCCCGCCGCCCTTGCCGATATGCGCCTTGATCGCCGCCAGGTCCGTGCTCGCCGCCAGCGCCAGTTGCACCCCCTGCACCCCGAGCCGCCGCGCCCGCAACTGGATCTGATCGACCGATTCCTCGCCCGACACATACAGAACCGTCCGCCCCGCCGCCGCCACCCGCGCCGCCGCCTGCAACAGCAGGGTCGATTTCCCGATCCCCGGATCCCCCCCCACCAGCACCGCCGACCCCGCGACGAACCCGCCCCCCAACCCCCGGTCGAGTTCCGCCAGCGTCGTCGGCAGGCGCGGCGGCACCGTCGCCCCCCCGTCCAAACCCGCGACGGTGAGCCCCGCCCCCCCCAGCCGGCGCGGCGGCCCCGCCGCCCCCGCCTCCTCGACGATCGTGTTCCAAGCCCCGCACGCCTCGCATTTGCCCGCCCAGCGCGGGGCTATGGCCCCGCAGGCCTGGCACACGAATCGGGTCGAAACCTTGGCCATGCCCCACCTAACCCCATGTCGCGAACCGGCGGATCGCGCGTGCTGCCGCCGTGACCAAAACGAGCCGCAAACCCCGTCGATGGGCCCGGCATCCGCGACCGGGCCTCGTCCCGAACCCCAGGCGCCGGACAGGGTTGCCGCCGCGCCTCTCCGGCAACCGACCGGTCCTAACCCCGCGTCTCCGCGTACGGATTGCGGCTGGACCGCAGCTCGATCCGGATCGGGGTGCCGGCAAGACCGAAGCTTTCGCGCAGGGAATTGGCCAGGTAGCGCGCGTAATCCTCCGGCAGGGAGGAAACCCGGGTGCCGAACACGATGAAGGTGGGCGGCCGCGCCTTGGCTTGGGTGATGTAGCGCAGTTTCAGCCGGCGGCCTTCGACCAGGGGCGGGGGGTGGCGTTCCAGCGCGGTCTCGAACCAGCGGTTCAGCGCGCCGGTGGCCACACGCTGGTTCCACACCGCATCCGCGCTCAATATCGCCGGCAGAAGCCTGGCCACTCCGGCGCCGGTCAGCCCCGATAGCGGCACGATGGTGATGCCCTTGAGCTGGGCGAGGCTGCGTTCCAGCCGGTCGGCAATGGCGCGGCGTGTCGCGTCGCGGTCGGCGACCGCGTCCCATTTGGTCAGCGCCAGCACGCAGGCCCGCCCCTCCCGCTCGATCAGCCGGGCGATCTGCAAATCCTGGTCGTGCAGACCGAGCGTCGCGTCGATCGCCAGCACCACGATTTCCGCGAGCTTGAGCGTGGACAGCGTGGCCCCCACCGCCAGGTGTTCGGTTTCCTGCTCGATCCGGGCGCGGCGGCGCAGCCCCGCGGTATCGATCAGTTCGATGTCACGCCCCGCATGGCTCAGCCGGTGAGCCACCGCGTCACGGGTGAGCCCGGGCTCCGGGCCGGTCAGCATGCGCGTATCGCCCAGCAGGCAGTTCACCAGGGTGGATTTGCCCGCGTTCGGCCGCCCGACTATGGCCAGCTTCAGTGGTCTGGGCGGCCGGGTGTCGGGGTCGATATCGGCCCGGGTATCGGGGTCGGTTTCGGTTTCGGTGTCGGACCTGGCCACCAGGGGCGGCAGCCGGTCCGCGATTTCGCCCATCAGGTCGGCAATGCCTTCGCCATGCTCGGCCGAAATCGCCACCGGGTCGCCAAGCCCGAGCCGGTAGCTGTCCAGCACGTCATGGACGGCCATCCGGCCTTCCGCCTTGTTGGCCACCAGCAGCACTTTGCGGCCGAGACGGCGCACGCGGGCGGCGAAAAACGCATCGGCCGGGGTCACGCCCTGCCGGGCATCGATCACGAACAGCACCAGATCGGCACTGGCCAGCGCCTGCTCGGTCGCGTCGCGCATGCGGCTGGCGAGCGAGTCCGGGGGCGCTTCCTCCAGCCCCGCGGCATCGATCAGGCAAACGGTGCGGCCGCGCAGCCGGGCCTCGGCGGATTTGCGGTCGCGGGTCATGCCCGGCTGGTCGGAAACCAGCGCCACGCGCCGCCCGACCAGACGATTGAACAACGTCGACTTGCCAACATTCGGCCGCCCGGCGATGGCAACCACCGGCAGCGTGTCGCCTGGCTCAGCGGAAGGCGCGGATGCGCCCGTCATCGGTAACGACATAAAGTGTGTCCTCGGCGGCGACTGGTGGCACGGAAACCGCGCCGGGGACATGGGTCATGTGCCCAAGCTTGCCGGTAATGGCATCGACGGTAACGAAGCGGTGTTGCAGCCCGGTATAAATCAGCCGGTTGTTGGCCAGCACGGCGCCGGTCCAGGCATAGGGGCCGCCGCGGGTCTTGGGGCGCTTGTACTGCGGCAACTGGGTCACCCAGGCCACTTCGCCGGTGCGGATGGACAAAGCCGCCGCCTGCTGGTCGCGGCTGGTGATGAACACGAAATCCCCGGCCGCGATCGGGTCGATGAAGCCCGAGACCTGGCGTTCCCACAACCGCCGGCCCACCCGCAAATCCTCGCCCACCATCAGCCCGCCAGTGCCCAGCGCCACCACCACATCCCCCGAAATGATCGGCCGGCCGCTGATCGCGGTGATCTGGGTGATGCCGGCCTGGCCGGTGGTGACCGAGATATTGTCGGTCCAGTCCACGGTGCCGGCGATCGCCGAACACGCCACCAGATCCCCCGAGCCGAAGCCCGCGACCACGAAGCCGCTGGCCACCGCGGGCGCCGGATGGCCCAGCAAGGTGGTGGTCGCGGGCGCCGCCTCGTAATTCCAGACCTGGTGCCCGTCCTTGGTCGAGGCCGCGACCAGAACCTCATCGATGGTGACGAAGTAGATCAAATCCCCCGCCGGGGTGGGCGCCGACCGGATGGGCACGTTGAAGGTATGTAAAAAAATCGGCAGGCCGCGCTTGGGGTCCACCGCGATCAACTGGGAAAACCCGGTCGTGACGTACAGCACGCCGTTGGCGTAGCCCAGGCCGCCACCGAGATTGAATTCCTTGACCCGCTTGGGACGGGTGGGCAGGTCCCAGAGCCGCTTGCCGTCGGAGCTGCGAAAGGCGGTCACGGTGGCCCGACTATCCATCGCGAACACCATGCCGTCGGCGACGATCGGCGTCGCCGTGATCTGATGGCGATAGCCGCTGCCGAGCCCGATATGCCCCGACCACGCCTCGCGCAGGGTTTCCGGCAGGGCCTGGTTGCCGCTGATATGGTCGGGGCTGGTGCCCTCCATCGGGCAATCGCTGGCGCGGGGGGGAGGCAGGCTGACGGTGACCGGGCTGTCGGCGGAGGGGGCCAGGCCCTCGGTCACCGGAATGACGGCCTCGCGCACGCCGGGGACGGGTTTTTTCAGGCTGCCATGAAACAGCTGGTCGAACAGACCGCAGCCCGAAAGCGCGAGCACGGGAACCGCCGCCCCGGCCCGCAGCAGCGCGCGGCGGGTAGCGCGGAACTCGCTCGGGGTGTCCATGCTCAACTGCCGAGCACGGTCAGAATGGCGCCGTCACGGGCGCGCTGCCCGCTGGGCAGGTCCGGATCGGCCATCAGCCGGCTCAGCAGCGCCCGCGCCGCGCTCACCTGGCCCAGCCGGAGGTCCAGCAACGCCTGAAGCTCGAACGCCAGATTATGAAACGGGTCGTCGGCGGCGGTCTGGGTCAGCAGCCGCACCCGCAGCCCGTTCGGGTCCGCGCTGTCCAGGCTGCGCATCACCCACACCAGAGAGGCCACCTGCCGCAGCAACGGGTCGGCCGCGGGATCGTCGATCACCTGGTCCCATTGCGCCTGCGCCTGGGTTAGCTGTCCGGCATCGGCATACAGCCCGGCGGCGCGCAGCCGCGCCAGGGTGCGATAGCCGACCGGGGCGTGGCCGGCGAGGGTAACGAGTTTTTCCGCGGCGGCGATCCGCCCCGCCTTGTCGCCCCCCACCAGCTTATCGGCCTGGTCGGTAACGGGCAGGAACTGCTCGGCCATCGCCATGTCGCGCTTGAGTTGGCGGGCCTGCCAGTACTTCCAGCCCCCCACCCCGGCCAGCACCAGCACGAACAGGGTCACGGGTATCCAGCCATAGCGACGCAGCGCGCGCTGCACCTGCTCGGCCTGGTAGTCACGTTGGGCTTCATCGAAAATGTCAGGCACGCGGCACCCTCGGGCGAATTCGGCGCCGGACCATAGCGGCGCGCCGGCCCGGATGAAAGACGCGATGTCGGGGCGATGCCATGTCCCGGCGGATCAGGTGAACGTGACCAGCGCGCCCTCGGGGGCACCGAGCACGGCGCCATCGCGCATGACCACACGCCCGCGCACCACGGTCATGATCGGCCAGCCCGTGACCCACAGCCCATCGAACGGGGTCCAGCCACAGCGGCTGGCCATGGCGGCATTCTCGATCCGGCGGCGCGCCTTGAGATCGACCACGGTGAAATCCGCATCGAACCCCACCGCGATGCGCCCCTTGTTGCGCAGCCCGTAAAGCCGGGCCGGGCCGGCGGCCATGGCATCGGCCAGGCGCGGCAGCGTTATCCGGCCGGCCGATGCGTGGTTCAGCATGATCGGCAGCAGCGTCTGCACACCGGTCAGGCCGCTGGCGCAGGTCGGCCAGGGGCGCTCCTTGGCGGCGCGGCTGTGCGGGGCGTGGTCACTGGCGATGGTATCGACCCGGCCATCACCGACCGCCGCCCAGGCGGCATCGACATGCGACTGGTCGCGCAGCGGCGGGTTCATGACCGCATAGCCACCCAGCCGTTCATAAACTTCGGGCGCGGCCTGGCTCAGGTGATTGACCAGCACCTCGACACTGGCCTCGGCCCGGTGTTCCGCGAGAAAAGCGAATTCCTGCGCGGTCGAGACATGCAGGATATGCACCGCCCGCCCGGTTTTCGCCGCCAGCGCCACGATCCGGCTTGTGGCCAGAATGGCGCATTCCGGGTCGCGCCATTCGGCATGGCAGGCGTAGGGATCCCCCAACCGGAACTGATTGCGGCGCGCCTGCAGCCGATATTCGTCCTCGCTATGGAACGCGACCCGGCGATGCCCCGACCGCAGCACCGCTTCGATGCCCGGATCGTCCTCGATCATCAGATCCCCGGTCGAGCTGCCGGCGAACACCTTGATGGCGGCCACTCCGGGGTGCTGCTCGAACCCGGCGAGGTCCGGCGTGTTGGCGCGAGTCGCCCCGACATAGAAGCCGACATCGCACCACGCCCGCCCCGGAACGGAGTCGGCCTTCAGCGCGATGGTGTGCGCGCTGGCTATCGCCGGGCTGGTATTGGGCATGTCGAAAATAGTGGTCACCCCACCCAGCACGGCGCCACGCGTGCCGCTCTCGAGCGTCTCCACCGTGCCATCTCCGGGATCCCGGAAATGCACATGCGGGTCGATGATGCCAGGCAGCACCGTCAGCCCGGCGAGGTCGATCGTCTCTCCCGCGGCATCGGCTGGCGCGGCGAGACTGGCGATTCGCCCGGCGGTAATGCCGAGATCGGTCTCGGCCCATTCGCCCCAGGGCAGCAGCACGGTGCCGCCGCGCAGTATCCGGTCGAAGCTGGGTGCGGTCATGCCAATACCTCGAACACATCGCCGTGAGTGGCGCGGCCCTCGATATGGGCGCGGTGCCACAGCGCATAGAACAGCAGGGTCCAGGCCGCGAAACCGTGGCGGTGGCGCCCGGCGCGGGCGAACAGCGCGCGCACCCGGTCAGGGGCCGCGATTTCGGCGATGCCGGGCTGGGCGGCGACCAGCGGGCCGAGGCGGCCACCGACGGCCTCGATCCAGGCGGCAATGGGCACGGTGAACCCCTGCTTGGGGGCAAACGGGCGGCAGGCCGGCAGGGCGCCTTCCAGCCATCGGCGCAGCAGGTATTTGCCCTGCCCGTCCCGGATTTTCAGCCGATCGGGCAGGCAGAATCCCGCCTCCAGCACGTCGGGGTCGAGGAACGGCGTGCGGCCCTCCACGCCGTGCGCCATCAGGCAGCGATCGAGCTTGAGCAGCAGATCGTGCGGCAGCCAGTCGGTCATGTCGGTCGCCTGGGCGGCGCGCAGCCGGCCCTGGTCCTGCGCCGCCGCCTCGGCCGCGGCGATCCCGTCGCGCCAGCCACCCAGCGGCAGGCGCAGCACGTCCAGCCCGTCGAACGTGCCCCGCCGGCGCATGGCGCGGCCGCCGAGCCAAACCGGGCGGAGCGCGCTGCGATAGCGGCCATACCCGGCGAACACCTCGTCGCCGCCCTCACCGGACAGCACCACCTTCACCTGTTCGCGGGCGTGGCGGGCGAGGAACCAGCTCGGAATGATGGCGTAATCAGCCGCCGGATCGTCCATCGCGGCGACGATCTGCGGCAGGTGGCGCCAGACCATGGCCTGCGTGATCTCGATGGTTTCGTGGCGCGCCCCGGCGGCGCGCGCGGTGGCGGCGGCGGCGTCGCGCTCATCGGCGGCGCCCGGCACGTCCCATCCGGCGGTAAAGGCCAGTACGGGCTGGGTGTTCAGCCGGGCCATGGCGGCCAGAATGACGGCGCTGTCGATACCGCCGGACAGAAACAGGCCGTAAGGCACATCGCTGCGCTGGTGCAGATCGACGCTGCGCATCAACGCCGCGTCCAGCCGGGCGAGCGCGGCGTCCGGGTCGTGCCGTATCTCGCCGCATGGCAGGCGGGGCAGATGGTCCCGGGCGATCACCCGACCCTCCGCGATGCGCAGGGTCTCGCCGGGCAGAACCCGATCGATGCCGGTGAAAATCGTGGAGCTGCCGGTCGTGAATTGCAGTTGCAGCAGTTCGGCGCGGGCGCGGGCATGAAGGGTCCGCGGCACGAGACCGGTGGCCAGCAGGGCAGCCGGCTCCGAGGCGAAGGCCAGCCCCCCATCGATGCGCGCGGTATACAGCGGCTTGATGCCGAAACGGTCCCGCGCGAGCAGGGTCTCGCCACTGGCGCGGTCATGCACAGCCAGCGCGTACATGCCGCGCAGCAAATCGGGAAAGCGCGCGCCCATCTCCAGGTAAAGGTGCAACGGCACCTCGCAATCGCAGCCCGTGGCGAAGGGCGCGGGATGGGCGGCGGCGAGTTCGCGGAAATTATAGATCTCGCCATTGGCGATCAGCGCCGCGGCGCCGGCGGTGAAGGGCTGGTCGCCGGTCGCGA
>JAJXVA010000072.1 GCA_021782435.1 Pseudomonadota bacterium | reverse complement strand
TCCCTCCTAAATTTTTCAAGGAGCTCCCAATGGCTTTCCTGATGCGCAATCTGTCCGTGCTGGCCTACGCCCAAGGCTTCACATTGTGGCATTACCGCGCCGATCAGGACGACTTGGCCGGCGCGGATAGTCCCGGGTTTTTTGCCCCGGCGGCCGACCTGCTTCAGACGGGTGACATGATGTTGATATCGGCGCGTGACGGTGGCCGAGCTCGATTTGTGCACCGGGGAACCGATGGTATTGAAACAATTCCGCTCTAGCTTGGCTGGCCGCGGGAGCAGCGCTGGCGCGCCGGGACATCAGGATCGCGCCAGCGGGTCCGGCCGGACAACAATCTCGCTAGCATGGCGCCGCCTCCCGGCCTCGGTTGGAACGAATCGCAGGTCGTCCCGGGACGCAAGCGCGAGCTCAATGAGGCGCTGAAGGCAACCCTCATCCTTGGTGCCCTGTGGCCGATGTCCCGCCAAGCACAACCGGTGCAACGCCGCACGACAGCAGGTTTCGAGATAAGGGGCAGCCCAAACGAAAGCGCCTTCGGACGCTTCCGGTGTGTTAGCCAAGCAGCAACTCAATGGCGCCGGCGACATGGTCCATGTCCGCCATACCATCCACCGCATACAATCGACCCTGCGCCGCATAATGGGGAAGAATCGGTGCGGTATCGGCCCGATAAGCGGCAAGCCGAGCCACCATTGTCTCCCGATTATCGTCCGCCCGACGTTTGAACTCGGACCCGCCGCAGACATCACACACGCCAGCGACCCGGGTTGGCTTGTAGGTATCGTGGTAGCCTGCACCGCACTTAGCGCAAGTAAAACGGCCGGAAATCCGGTCGATCAATACCGCCTCGTCGACTTTCAGCTCAATCACCGCGTCCAACCGAAGTCCCAGATGGGCCAGCATGGCATCAAGCGCCGCTGCCTGGCGGGCCGTGCGCGGAAACCCGTCCAGAATGAACCCACGCGCGCAATCGGGCTGTTGGACCCGCGACTCCAACATGGCGATAACGATCTCATCCGAAACCAGCCCACCGGACTCCATGATCGCCCGTGCCTGCTGACCGATCAGGCTGCCGGAATTAACCTCGGCCCGCAACATATCACCGGTACTGATCTGACAAAGCCCGTAACGGTCCTGCAACCGCTTGGCCTGGGTGCCCTTGCCCGCCCCTGGAGGACCGACAAGGATCAGATTGAAAGGGGTCTTCACGCACGCCGCCCGGGAAGGCGGGATTTGCCGCGCGACTTACGCATCAAGCCCTCATATTGATGCGCCAGCAGATGAGACTGAACCTGGGTGACCGTATCCATGGTCACCGAGACAATGATCATCAGGCTTGTTCCTCCGAAATAGAAAGGAACTCCGTATTTGCTGATCAAAATTTCCGGCAGTAGACAAACTGCGACCAGATAGATCGCACCAATCGTGGTCAGGCGGGTCAGAATCGTGTCAAAATAGTTCGCGGTAGCGCTGCCTGGCCGGATCCCAGGAATGAAACCGCCATATTTTTTAAGGTTATCGGCCGTCTCTTCAGGATTGAATACCACGGCCGTGTAGAAATACGCGAAAAACACGATAGCCGCCGTGTAAAGCAGCATATAGAGCGGTTGCCCGTGAGAAAGTTGCCCAGCAATCAGGCTAAGCCAGCCCGTACCCTTGGTGCTGCTGAAACTTGCAATCGTTGCCGGCACCAGAAGGATTGAACTGGCGAAGATCGGCGGGATAACCCCCGAGGTATTCACCTTGAGAGGCATATGGGTGGAATCCCCGCCGAACATGCGGTTACCAACCTGGCGTTTCGGATACTGCACCACCACCCGCCGTTGCGCGCGTTCCATGAACACAATGAAGGCAACGACACCGACCGCGATAAGGGTAAAAACCAGGATAAAAATCGGGCTAAGCGCGCCGGTGCGTCCAAGATCGAGCAGGGTCGCTACCGCGTGAGGCAGGTTGGCCACGATGCCCGACATGATAATCAGAGACGAACCATTGCCCACCCCGCGAGCCGTGATCTGTTCGCCGAGCCACATCAGGAACATTGTCCCGCCCACGAGGGTGACCACCGCGGAGAGCAGAAACACTGGACCCGGGTCGATCACCGCCGGACCTGTCGCGCCGCGCATGCTTTCGAGGCCGTAGGCGATGCCATAAGCCTGGAACGTCGCAATCGCGACCGTTAGGTAACGCGTATACTGGTTGATTTTCTTGCGTCCGGTCTCGCCCTCTTTTTTTAAGGCCTCAAGTTGCGGTATGGCCGCCTGCATCAACTGAACGATGATCGACGCACTGATATACGGCATGATATTCAGCGCGAATACGGTCATGCGACCAAGCGCGCCGCCCGTGAACATATTGAATTGGCCGAGGATGCCGCCGCCATGTTGCGCCAGTAACTGGCTCATGACCGCGGCGTCGACTCCTGGCACCGGGATATAAGTGCCAACACGGAAGATGATCAGAGCCCCAAGCGTGAACCAGATCCGCTTGCGCAACTCGGTGGCACGACCGAATGCCCCAAGGTTAAGGCTAGCCATTTGTTCGGCTGTGGTCGCCATCGTTGTTCCCGGATCGGCGTTAAAAGGGCATCAGACGGGCGCGAACGCCATGCGGTATATGTGACACGTTCGACCGGAAGGCAAACGCCCCGCCCCCGAAACAATCACAGCACCCGTACACCACGGACGCCGCGTGACTGAAGCCGACATCAAGGACAGCGCAAAATATCAGGTCTCGGGTGACGCCACGACGGCTTCTTTGCTGGCCACTAGAGTGATCACACTACCACCAGCCGCCTCAACGGCGCGCACAGCACCGGCGGAGGCGCCTGAAACGGTAAAGGTAACCGCAACGGATAAGCTGCCATGGCCGAGCAGGCGGATACCAGCCTTGCCAGTACCGCGGCCGAGACCAGCAGCGCGCAACCCCGCCTCATCGATAGCGCCGGGCTTCAGCTTGCCGCTTTCAATGGCCTTCTGCACGGCTCCAATGTTTACCGGAGCGAATTCGACACGGAACAAGTTCGTAAAGCCGCGCTTCGGCAACCGCCGATAGATCGGCAGCTGGCCACCTTCGAACCCATTCAACGAAACGCCCTCGCGCGCCTTTTGGCCCTTTACGCCTTTACCAGAAGTCTTGCCTTTGCCCGAACCAATGCCGCGACCCAGGCGTTTGGACTTGTGACGCGCGCCATGGTTATCGCGCAGATCATTCAGCCTCATGAGAAGTCTCCGTAACTTCCACCAGATGCGCGACCTTGCGAATCATGCCGCGCACACTTGGTGTATCCTGAAGTACGCGCGACGCGCGTGGATGAGAAAGCCCAAGTCCGATGAGCGTTTCCTTCTGGCCGGGCTTATGGCCGCACGCGGAGCGTGTCTGCGTAACCCGGACATGGTTGCTGGAGTTAGGCATCGGCGGCCTCCGGCGCGATCTCGCGCTTGCCCAGGAGATCAGAAACCTTCTTGCCCCGGCGCGAGGCCACCGAACGCGGACTTGCACAGCGCTCCAACGCGGCGAACGTGGCTTTGACCATGTTATGAGGGTTTCGACTGCCTAGTGACTTGGCCACTACGTCGCCAATCCCGAGAGTTTCAAACACAGCGCGCATCGGTCCACCAGCAATAATACCCGTGCCGGCTGGCGCTGACCGAAGCACCACCCGGCCGGCACCATATTCACCGGTCATATCGTGGTGGAGGGTACGACCCTCCTTCATCGGTACCCGGATCATGCCGCGCTTGGCGCGCTCGGTGGCCTTGCGTATGGCCTCCGGAACCTCGCGCGCTTTACCCGCGCCGTAGCCAACGCGGCCTTTCTGGTCGCCAACAACAACCAATGCAGCAAAAGCGAAGCGACGCCCGCCCTTCACCACTTTGGCCACTCGGTTGATGGTGACCAGCTTGTCGACAAGCTCATCGCCGTCCCGGTCCCGTTCCCGTTCGCGATTACCACCGCGATTATCCCGACCGCCTTCGCGTGCCATCGAACGGCCCCCTGTCAGAACGAAAGCCCGCTCTCGCGGGCAGCTTCGGCCAGCGCGCGAACGCGACCGTGATACAGATAGGCGCCGCGATCAAAAACGACCTCGGTCACCCCGGCCTCGCGAGCACGCTGGGCGATCAGATGCCCGACGGCTGTTGCCGCCTCACGATCGGCACCCGTCTTGCCAGACGCGCGTAGATCTGGATCGAGCGTCGAAGCCGCGGCCAACGTACGACCCACGGCATCATCGATGATTTGAGCATAGATGTTTTGCTCAGAGCGGAAAACGGACAGGCGGGGACGACCACCGGACTTTTTGCGCAGCTGAAACCGCAGCCGCTGTTTCCGACGCTGCATAATATCCTTCGCGCGGTTCATTTCTTTTTACCCTCTTTGCGCCTGATCGTCTCCGTAGTGTACCGAACCCCCTTGCCCTTATAAGGTTCGGGCGGGCGAAAGGCGCGAATTTCGGCTGCGACCTGACCCACCTGGCGTTTATCCACACCGGCCACAGTAACGGTAGTTGGCTTCGGTGTGGTGATCGTTATGCCTTTCGGCACAGGATAAACCACGTCGTGAGAATAGCCGAGATTGAGTACTAGATTCCCACCCTGCACAGCCGCGCGATAGCCGGTACCGGTGATCTCCATCGACTTCTCATAGCCAGTGGAAACACCGCGTATCACCGATGCCACCAATGCTCGTGTCGTACCCCACATCATCCGGGCTTCAGCGCTCTCCCCTTTGGGAGCAACCGTGACGTGACCATCCTCGACAACCGCCTCGATCACCGGAACCAGCGGCATCGATAGTTCACCCAGCTTGCCTTTGGCCTTCAGCACGCCCTGGTCAATGCTGACACTCACACCGGACGGAACTGGCACGGGATACTTGCCTATTCGTGACATGGCGCTTTCCCCGATCAGAACACGCGGCAGAGCACTTCGCCGCCAACATTGGCAGCGCGTGCTTCCGCGTCAGACAACACACCACGCGGCGTCGACAGAATCGACACCCCAAGCCCCGCATAAACACGCGGCAATTCCTTAATTTTCGAATAGACCCGACGCCCAGGCTTGGAGATACGGGTAATTTCCTTGATAACGGGCTGGCCATCATTGTACTTCAGTTCGATCCGCAGCTGAGCAACGCCCGGACGCAAGGTCTCGGTCGAAAAACCGCGAATAAAGCCTTCTCGCTGCAGTACTTCGAGCACGTTGGCGCGCATGTGCGAAGCGGGCGCTACACAACTGGTATGACGGGCCCGCTGCGCGTTGCGGATGCGCGTCAGCATATCGCCCAAGGGATCTGACATGGACATGGGTCTGGTGCCTTCCGTCGCTTACCAGCTGGCCTTGACCATGCCGGGGATCTGCCCCTGGCTGGCCAAATCACGCAGCGCAACGCGACAGAGCTTGAACTTGCGGTAATTGCCCCGAGCGCGCCCAGTCAGCTCGCAACGCAAGCGAACGCGGTTCTGAGCGCCGTTGCGTGGCAATTGAGCGAGCCGAATGGTCGCTTCAAACCGATCTTCAACCGGAAGGCTGCGATCCATTACGGTTTTCTTCAACGCCGCCCGCTTCGTGCGATCGCGCGCAGCCATGGCTTCGCGCATTTTGTTGCGGTTGACCTGGGAAAGCTTGGCCATCCTGTCTTATCCTCCGGAACCTACCGGGCAACCCGGTGGTATTCCAAAACTGGCCCCCAAGGGGGCGGCTGCGTTCAGTCGGGTCTCAGTTCTTGACAAACGGAATGTCAAAGCCACGGAGCAGAGCCCGCGCTTCCTCGTCCGTCTTTGCGGTAGTAACAAAAACAATGTCCATACCACGAATATCAGTAACCTTCTCGTAGGCGATCTCTGGAAACACGATCTGCTCCTTCATTCCGAAGGCAAAATTTCCACGACCATCAAATCCGTGACCGGTTATGCCCCGAAAATCGCGCACGCGGGGTAACGCGATCGTAACCAGACGATCGAGGAATTCATACATCCGCGCCCGGCGAAGTGTGACCTTGCACCCAATCGGCAGACCTTCGCGTATTTTGAAACCAGCAATGGCTTTTTTGGCGAGCGTCTTAACCGGCTTCTGCCCAGCGATCAGGGTAAGCTCGGCCACTGCGGCATCCAGCTTTTTCTGATCGCCCGCCGCCTCGCCTACCCCCATGTTAATGACGATCTTTTCGAGCTTCGGCACCTGCAAAGGGTTGGTATACCCGAACTGTTTCTGCAGCTCGGCACGAAGCTGTTCCTGATAACGCTTCTGCATCCGGGGAACCGGCGCAACGTTCGTGTCGCTCATGATCAGCTCTCGAATAGATTGCCGGTGGCGCGCGCCACACGAACCTTGCGCCCATCCTCGAGCACCCGGAAGCCAACGCGCGCCGGCTTGTCGGTTTTGGGGTCGAGTAAGGCCAGATTAGAAAGATCGACCGCAGCCTCGCGCCGCTCGAGCCCGCCGGGCTTACCCATCCCGGCCGGCTTCGTATGGTGGGTCGCAACCGCGACACCATGCACTATCGCGCGATTCTCTTTGGGTAGAACCTGAATCACTTCACCCTGCTTGCCCTTATGCGCACCAGAGATGACGGCGACGCGGTCACCCTTGCGGATTTTCGCGGCCATCACAGCACCTCCGGCGCGAGCGAGATGATTTTCATGAACTTCTTTGCCCGCAACTCACGCACGACCGGCCCGAAGATACGAGTGCCGATCGGCTCCTGTTGCTTGTTGATGAGCACCGCTGCGTTTCGGTCGAACCGTATAGCGCTACCATCGGCGCGGCGAACCGGAAAAGCGGTCCGGACGATAACGGCCTGGTGAACGTCGCCCTTCTTGACCTTACCACGAGGAATGGCTTCCTGTATCGCAACAACGATTACATCACCGACCGAGGCGGTCTTGCGCTTGGAGCCGCCGAGCACCTTGATGCACTGCACGCGCTTGGCGCCAGAGTTGTCCGCAACGTCTAGATTGGTTTCTACCGAAATCATGTTTCAGTTCCCCCTTAGGCCGAAGCCGACGCGACCGTCTCGGGAGCGAGATCCTCGCCGTTACGGGCGATCACTGTCCAGGTCTTTCGCTTACTTATGGGCGGGCACTCGATGATACGCACCATATCACCCACCTTGCACGCGTTCGCTTCATCATGCGCCGCATATTTCTTCGAGCGACGTATAAACTTCTTGTATAGCGGGTGCATCACACGACGATCGACCAGGACCGTAACGGTCTTGTCCATCTTATCGCTGGTGACGCGGCCAGTCAGGATGCGCTTCGGCATGCGCCCCTCCTCAGGACTTGACGGCGGGAATGGCCGCCTGAAGCTTGTTACTGTGCAACACGGTCTTAATTCGTGCGATATCGCGCCGGACCACCTTCACGCGGGCCGTGCCCTCGGCTTGGCCAGTGGCGCGCTGGAACCGTAAACTGAACTGCTCCCGGCGTAGATCGAGCAGCATCGCCGCCAATTCGTCTTCGGTCTTCGCGCGAATATCGGCAATTTTGGTCATCTCAGGCCTCCCCAATGCGGGAGATGAACTTAGTCTTGATCGGCAGCTTGGCCGCGCCCAAGGCGAGCGCTTCTCGCGCCAGAGCATCAGGAACGCCATCGATCTCGAACATGATCCGGCCAGGCTTCACGCGACAAACCCAGAATTCCGGACTTCCCTTCCCGGAACCCATTCGAACTTCCGCCGGCTTGCGGGAAACCGGTACGTCCGGAAAGATTCGGATCCACACGCGCCCAGCGCGCTTCATGGAGCGCGTGATGGCGCGTCGGGCGGACTCTATCTGCCGCGCGGTCACCCGCTCCGGCTCCAAGGCTTTCAGACCATATTCGCCAAAGTTGAGCGACGTGCCGCCCTTGGCATTGCCATGAATGCGACCCTTATGGGCCTTCCGGTATTTTGTGCGCTTCGGTGAGAGCATGATGAAGTTCCGTTAGCGCTGCGGTGCTTGTTCAGCGGCGCGCTTATCCTGCGCCATCGGGTCGTGAGCGAGAATCTCGCCCTTAAAGATCCAGACTTTGACACCGCATGTGCCATAGGTGGTTTTAGCCGTGGCAGTACCGTAATCGATATCCGCACGCAGCGTATGCAGTGGCACACGACCTTCACGATACCATTCGACCCGCGCGATTTCGGCACCGCCGAGACGACCGCCGCAATTGATACGAATACCCTGTGCACCCAACCGCATCGCCGACTGCACAGCGCGCTTCATTGCGCGACGGAAGGCCACACGACGCTCAAGCTGCTGTGCGATGTTTTCCGCAACCAGGGTCGCATCGATTTCGGGCTTACGGATCTCGATGATGTTGAGCGCCACTTCGGCGCGGGCCATTGCGCCGAGATCGCGACGGAGCAATTCGATATCCTGGCCTTTCTTGCCGATCACCACACCGGGTCTGGCCGCATAGATGGTTACACGTGGCTTCTTTGCGGGACGCTCAATTCCGACCCGTGAAACTCCAGCGCCGGAAAGCTTCTTCCGCAAAAAAGCACGCAGCTTGAGGTCGTCATGCAGAAGGGTCGCGTAGTCGTTACCAGCGAACCAGCGACTATCCCAGGTGCGATTGACACCAAGACGAAGCCCGATCGGATTGACCTTGTGGCCCATTACGCGGCCTCCCCGTCCTGCGGGCGTTCGGTTACGACGATTTTGAGATGGCTGAACCACTTCTCCACTCGGGCCGAGCGACCGCGACCGCGCGCATGCATGCGGCGCATCAAGATGGCCCGACCGACTTCCGCACGAGTGACGATCAACCGATCAACATCAAGAGAATGGTTATTCTCTGCATTGGCAATGGCACTCTCAAGCGCGCGGCGAACATCCTGGGCGATGCGACGCTTACTGAAGGTCAACGTCGTGATGGCCTTACTAGCCGGTTGGTTACGGATCATTGCCGCGACGAGGTTCAGTTTGCGCGGGCTCACACGGAGGTTGGCGAGCACAGCTTGCGCCTCATTGTCTGCAACACCGCGGGGATGTTTGGGCTTGCTCATGTGCGTTAGCCCCGCTTCGCTTTCTTGTCGGCTGAGTGGCCGGTGAAGGTGCGCGTTGGAGAGAATTCACCAAACTTATGGCCGACCATGTTTTCGCTGACCTGTACGGGCAGGAATTTGTGGCCATTATAGACACCGAACGTCAGACCCACGAACTGCGGCATGATGGTCGAACGACGAGACCAGATTTTAATAATCTCATTACGGCCCGACGCGCGCGACGCGTCAGCCTTCTTGAGCATATACCCGTCAACGAACGGGCCTTTCCAGACGGAACGAGCCATGGTTCAGCCCTTCCCCTTGTTGCGGCGCCGGATAATCAGCTTATCGGTGCGCTTGTTGACGCGGGTCTTGTAGCCTTTGGTTGGAATACCCCAAGGCGTAACGGGATGACGGCCGCCCGAGGTGCGACCTTCGCCACCCCCGTGAGGATGGTCCACCGGGTTCATCACCACGCCACGGTTGTGCGGGCGGAAACCCAGCCAGCGCGTGCGGCCGGCCTTTCCGAGTGACTGGTTGGAATTGTCCGGGTTGCTGACAGCACCGATGGTGGCCATGCATTCGGCCCGAAGGAGGCGTAGTTCGCCGGACTGCAGCTTGACCTGCGCGTAACCCATGTCCTTGCCAACAAGCTGAGCATAGGTGCCGGCAGAGCGGGCGATCTTGCCTCCAGCACCTGGTTTCATTTCGAGATTATGCACGATCGTGCCAACCGGAATCGCCGACAGGGGCATCGCGTTTCCCGGTTTAATGTCCGCCCGCGCACCCGAGACCACGGTATCGCCGACCTTCAGCCGTTGCGGCGCGAGAATATAGGCCAATTCGTTGTCGGCGTATTTGACCAGAGCAATGAACGATGTGCGGTTGGGATCATACTCGATTCGCTCAACCACCGCCGGCACGTCGAACTTACGACGCTTGAAATCGACCACGCGGTAAGCCTGCTTATGTCCACCGCCGCGAAAACGGCTTGTTATCCGACCGTGATTGTTGCGCCCGCCCGTACTGTGCTGGCCCTCGGTGAGGGTTTTGACCGGTTTACCCTTATAGAGGTCGTCGCGGCGGATGAGCACCGTGCCGCGCAGGCTGGGAGTGATTGGGTTGAATTCCTTGAGCGCCATGGCCGCGTTCCTCAGGCGATGCTGGCCGTAAGGTCGATGGTCTGACCTTCGGCGAGCTCCACATAGGCCTTCTTTTCATCCGAGCGGCGGCCTGGCCGCCCCCGGAAACGCTTATTCTTGCCCTTGCTGATAAGGGTATTCACGGCACGCACCTGAACATTGAACAGTGACTCGACGGCAGCCTTGATCTCGGGCTTGGTGGCATCGATCGCGACGCGAAACACCACCTGGCCGCGATCGGTAAGCATGGTCGCCTTTTCGGTAATCACCGGGCTGCGAATTATCGCATACATCGCTTCCCGCGACAGGTTGGTCGCACGGCGGCGCGCAGCAAGGCTGGATTTAATCGGCGAGGCGTTCATGCCGCTTGCTCCGCTATATCGGCCGAGCTTGCGCTGAGCCGAGCAGCAAGCCCCGCAATGCCGGACGTCGTCAGAACCAGCATATCATGGTCTAGAATGTCGTAGACGTTGGC
>JAJXVA010000071.1 GCA_021782435.1 Pseudomonadota bacterium | reverse complement strand
CGGCCGGCACACCCGCCGCCACCCCGTCCGACAACGGCGCGGCCCCCGCCAACGGCACACCGGCCGCCGCCCCGAATGGCGCCGCGCCGGCCGCGCCCGCGAACGGCACCCCCGCCGCGCCCTCGGCCAATGCGGGCAATGCCGCCGCCAGCGCCCCCGCCACCATGGCGGTCAACAACCCCTACGGCCTCGCCGCGCTCTGGAAGACCGGAGACCTGGTGTCGCACACCGTGCTGCTCATCCTGGCCATCATGTCGCTCGGCAGCTGGTACATCATGATCACCAAGACCTGGGAGCAATCCCGTCTGCTCAGCGCCAGCAAACCCGCCAAGGACGTGCTGCGCAGCACCAGCAGCGTGCAGGAGAGCGTCAACTCCCTGAAGCCATCCAGCCCGTTCCGCTTCATCGGCGAAACCGGCATCTCCGCGACCGAGCACCATGAAGGTGCCCTGCTCGAGCAGATCGATCTCAACACCTGGATCACGATGTCGGTGCAGCGCGCGGTCGAAACCATCCAGAGCCGTCTCTCCGGCGGTCTCGCCTTCCTCGCCACTGTCGGCTCCACCGCGCCGTTCGTCGGTCTGTTCGGCACGGTGTGGGGCATCTATCACGCGCTCACCGCCATCGGCATCGCCGGCCAGGCCTCGATCGACAAGGTCGCCGGCCCGGTCGGTGAGGCGCTGATCATGACCGCGATCGGCCTCGCCGCCGCCGTCCCGGCGGTCCTCGGCTACAACTTCCTGGTCCGCCGCAACAAGAACGCCATGGAGCGGGTGCGCAACTTCGCCTCGGATCTGCACTCGGTGCTGCTCAGTGGCGCGCGCGTCTCCGGCAACCCCAACGTCAGCCGGGTCGCCTGACCATGGCTATGTCCGTCGGCTCCGATACGGGCGGCGAGGAAGACGTAACCTCGGCCATCAACACGACGCCGCTGGTCGACGTCATGCTGGTGCTGTTGATCATCTTCCTCATCACCATCCCCGTGGTCACCCACACCGTGCCGGTGAAGCTGCCGCAGGACCGCAATCAGCCGACCGTCACCAAGCCGCGCAACATCAACATCTCCGTCAACAAGGACGGAGATGTCTTCTGGAACGAGGTCCTGGTGCCGAACAACGACGCGCTGATCAAGAAACTCGAGGCGGTCGCGGTGCAGAAGCCGCAGCCCGAGGTTCTGATCCGCGGGGACCGGGATGCGCGCTACGAATATGTCGGGCGCGTCGTCTACGACGCCCAGCGCGCCAGCATCTTCAAGATCGGCTTCATCACCCAGCCGCCACCGCGCGGCGGCAGCTGAACGCAGACAATCGGGGTGCCCGGCCATCGCAGCCGGGCATCGCTCTAAGGCAGGAACTGCATCAATGGCCATGAGCGTCGGATCGGGTGGCGACAACGCCGACCCCGAAGTGATGTCGGAAATGAACACCACGCCGTTGATCGACGTGATGCTCGTTCTCCTCATCATGCTGATCATTACCATTCCCATCCAGACTAACTCGGTCAAGCTCGATCTCCCGGCGGGAAATCCGCCGCCGCCGCCGGTGCCGCCGCCGGTGGTGGAAATCGACATCGATTTCGACGGCACGATTTCCTGGAACGGCGCGCCGATCGGCTCGGAGCAGGATCTCCAGCAGCATTTCATCGCCGCCGCCGCCGCCACGCCGCAGCCGGAAATTCACGTCAAGCCGAATAAGCTGGTGACCTACAAATACGTGATCCACGTCATGGCCGATGCCCAGCGTCTGGGCGTCAAGACCATCGGCCTTATCGGCAACGAGCAGTTCGTCAACGGGTGAAGTCGCATGCGTAATTCCAACCTGACCCGGCTCGCGCGCCGTGCCGCGCCGCTGTGTCTCGCAGCCCTCCTGGTCGGGCATCCGGCTGCGGCCCAGGACACGGTCCGCCCGGTCGTCGGCAAGCCGCTGCAAGCCGCCAAGGCCTACCTCGCCGCGCGTAATTACGCCAAGGCCAGCGCCGCCGTCGCCACCGCCGAGCATCAGAAAAGCCGCACCGCCTACGAGGATTTCCTGATCGAGGAAATGAAGGGCGCGATCGCCCAGCAATCGGGCGACACCGATACCGCGATGGCGATCTTCGCCAAGGTCATCGATTCCGGGCGCGTCACCGGCAAGCAGCTGCAATCCATGCTGCTGGCCGAGGTGAGCCTGAACTATCAGGTCAAGAATTACACCAATGTCGTGACCTGGGCCCAGAAATACTACAAGGCCGGCGGCAAGGACCCCGCCGTCCGCACCCTGGTCATCCAGGCTTATTACCTCCAGCGTGATTATGCCAATGCCGGCCAGCTTCAGCAGCAGGTCGTCGACGAAATGCTTGCCGCGAAAAAAACCCCGCCCGAGGATCAGTTGCAGCTGCTCGCCGCCTGCCAGAAGGCCCAGAACCAGAGCAGCGACCTGACCAAGACCATGGAATTGCTGGTCACCTACTATCCCAAGCCGAGCTACTGGGCCGATCTCGCCTACGCGGTCCAGACCACGCCCGGCTTCTCCGACCGGCTGGCGCTCGGGCTCGACATGTTCAAAATGCGCGTCGGCCTGCTCAAGGCCGAGTCCGACTTTATGGAAGCCATCCAACTCGCGCTCGGTGACAATGATCCCGGCCGCGCGCTCGATATCATCGCCGCCGCGCAATCGGCGGGTGTGTTCGGCAAACCCGGTTATGCCGACCGCGAAAACCGCCTAGTCGCCCTCGCCAAAACCCAGGCGGCGCAGGCCAAGGCGGCGCTCGACACCACCTACAAACAGCTCACCACATCGCCCGCCACGACATCCCAGCAGCTCTACGACCTCGGCGTTCAATATTGCGGCTTCAAGCAATATGACCGCGGCACCGAACTCATCAGGCAGGCCATCGCCAAGGGCGATCTGCCCCGTGCCGGCATGGCCCAACTGCGCCTCGGCGAGGCCTATGTCAGCGCCGGCATGAAGCCCGATGCGATGGCGGCCCTGGCGGCGGTGCCGCAATCCACCGACGGCGCCTCCGGTCTCGCCAATCTCTGGATGTTGTGGCTGAAAACCCAGGCGACCCTGTCGCCGGCCTGACCGGGCCTGGCCGGTCAGGGGTCACCTGGCCGGCCAGCACCACCAGCCGCGCCCGCTCAGCGCCGCCGCCGCGGCGGCGGCCTGGTGTGCTTCCGCGTAAATCCCGAAACACGTAGCCCCCGATCCGCTCATCCGGGCCATCAGGCACCCAGCCGTCGCGGCCAGTGCGCGCAATACCTCATCGATCGGCGCGCACAGCGCGCGCGCCGGCAGTTCCAGGTCGTTACGGGTCTGCTGCCGCAGGAATTCGGCCAGTGTCAGCGCGTCGGGCAGGTCCGGCAGCTTCACCGGCAGGGAAAATCCGGTCCCGGCGGTATGGAAGGCGCGAAACACCGCCCCGGTCGCGACCCCGATCCCGGGGTTGACCAACACCAGAGAGAATTCCGGCAGCGTGATCGGCGTCAGCACCTCGCCGATGCCGCGCATCACCACCGTCCGGCTGCCCAGGCACACCGGCACATCCGCGCCCAGGCTCGGCGCGACATGGGCGGCGGCATAGGCGGGCAGGTCCCAAAGCCGGCTCAACAGCCGCAGCGCCGCCGCCGCGTCGGCGGATCCGCCACCGATCCCGGAGGCTATCGGTAAATTCTTCTCGAGCCGCAGCGCCGCGCCCACCGGCCCGGGCGCGAATGCCGCGAGGCGCGTCGCTGCCTTGACCACCAGATTATCCGAGCCAGGGCTCAAGCCTTCCTGGAATGGCCCGTCCACCGTCAGGTCGATGCTGGCCGCCGGCCGGGCACGCAACCGGTCGGCGGCCCCGGCGAAACACACCAGGCTGTCCAGTTCGTGATACATATCCGGGCGCCGCCCGGTCACGTGCAGATACAAATTAACCTTGGCCGGCGCGGCCTCCGCCGCGGCCTCGCCCATCGCATCCGGGATCATTGCGGTGGGGCGCTGGTTTCACGTACCGCGGTTTGCAGCTTGGCTTCCAACTTCGGCACCGCCTTCCGGTCGGGCTTCAGCGCCAGCGCCAACTGCCATTGATAGCGCGCCTGCAGCTTCCGGCCCGCCGCCCAATACGCATCGCCCAGATGCCCGTTGATTTCCGGATCGGCCGGGTCGAGGTGCACCGCTTTCTCCAATTCCCGTACCGCGTCGGTCACGTCACCCTGGCGCAGTTCGACCCATCCCAGGCTGTCGATTATGGCGCCGTCATCCGGCTGTAATTTCACCGCCTTGGTCAACATCCGGCGCGCGTCGTTCAGGTGCACGTCATGGTCCGCCCAGGAAAATCCCAGGAAATTGAGCACCGACGGCTCGTTCGGCGAAAGCGCCAGGGCCTGCTTCAAATCCGCCTCCGCCGCCGGCCAGTTGCCGGCCAGTTGCTCGGCGTTGGCGCGCGCGTAATAGAAGGTCCAGGCCGATGGCGCGCTCGGATTGAGCCCGATCGCCCGGCCGTAGGTTGCAATCGCTTGCCCGTAATCCTGCCGCGCAAGCTGCATGTCGCCCAGCGCCGCCAGGGGCTCGGTCTGGTCCGGCATCGCCGCAATCAGTCGCTGCAATCGCGTCTCCGCCGCCGCGGTCGCGCCCGTCGCATCCTCCATCGTCGCGAGCTTGATCTGCACGATCGGCATCAGCGGGTCACTTGCGGGAATATCGCGCAGCAGCGCCATGGCCGCGCCGGCCTCGTTGGGTGGCATGATATCGGCCAGCAGCAACCGCGCCGCGGTGAAATCCGGCCGCAGCCTCAAGGCCAGGCGCAGCATGGCTTCGGCCAGTGGCTCGCCGGCGGCGGCCGTCCGCTTATCGGCCGCCTGTTCCGCCTCCAGGTCGGTCGCGAAGGAAAGGTAGGTTTCCGCCAGCCCGTCGGTCGCGTTGCGTACCGGGCGGGTCGCGAGGTCGCGGGTCAGAGCCGGCACCGCCAGCGCCAGGAACGGCGCGCGCCGGCCCAAATCGGCCAGAAGCGCCCGGGCGGTGTTTACGTGGCCCTGCCGGTAGTCCCAGTTCGCGAGGATCTGGGCCAGGCGCAAATTCAACCCGCCGAAACTCTGCCGGGCGAGATCGTAATCGCTCTGCGCCTGCGGGTAACGGTCGCCCAGATCGGCAATCAGTGCCGCGGCCAGCGCGTAACTCGGCAGGGGCGCGGTATCCGTCGCCTTCGGTGCCAGCAGCGCCAGCGCGCCATCGGTGTCGTGCCCTCCCTCGAGCGTCCAGGCGGTCAGCAGCGGCACCAGGAAATCACTCACCCCGCCGGCCTTCACGGCCGCATACTCCGCGCGCGCCGCCTGCCAATCCCCGCGCGCCGCCGCCTGGTTGCCCAGCATCATCCGCGCCAGCGGGTTATCGGGCAAACTCGCCGCCAGATCTCCCGCTTCCGGCCGGCCCGCCATCAGGCAGGCCAGAAAGGTCTGCCCACGCAGCGCCCCCACATCCGGGCTGCGGCGGTAGGCCGCCAGCATCAGGCTCGCCGCCTCGTTCAAATGTCCGGTCATCTCGGCGAACCGACCCGCCAGATACGGCGCCAAGGCCGAGGCCGGCGCCGCCGACCTGCCGCCCGACGCCCTGGCCTGTGGCGAAGCCCCCCCGGCGGCGCAGCCGGAAAGCAACGACAAGCCCAGCAGCATCGCGCGGAATGGTCGGGAGCGTATCAGCATGGCCGCAGTCTACCGCCCGCGCCGGTGCTTGGCTATCGCGGGGCGCCGCTGGCATGGTGTGGCCATGGATATCCTGGCCTGCCTTCGCCTGCAGTTGGAATTCGGCGCCGATGAGGCCCTCCAGCCGCGCCCGCGTGACCGGCGGCAGGCGGAACCGCCGTCGCTGGCTGCACTATCCCTGGCGCCGCCCGCCCCGCCCGCCTCACCTCCCGTCCCGTCACCCATCCCCACGCCCGCCCCGCTGGCTGCGGTCCCGTCCCTGGCCGAACTCGAGGCCGCCCAGGCCGTGCTGCCCGGCTGTCCCCTCATCGCCACCGCCGGCCACATGGTGTTCGGCGCCGGGCCCACCGGCGCGCCCATGTTCCTCGCCGATACCCCGGCCGAGGCGGAGGACATGTCCGGCCAGCCCTTCGGGGCCGAGGTCGGGTGGCTGCTGGACCGTATGCTGGAAAGCCTCGGCCTCACCCGCGCCACCGTCCGGCTGGCCTACGCCGTGCCGTGGCGTCCCCCCGGCAGCCGCGCCCCCACCCCCAGCGAACGCGATCTCTGCCGCCCGTATCTGGCCCGCCACATCGCCCTCGCCCGCCCTCCGGCGGTGGTCTGTCTGGGCGTCCAACCGGCCGCCATGCTGCTTCCCGGCACGACTCCGGCCGAATTGCGGCGTTTGCGCGGATCATGGCAGGCAATCCACCTGCCCGACCTTGACACGCCGATTCCCCTACTGCCCAGTCTGTCATTGGAGCAAGTGCTTAAAAAACCATCAGAAAAAGCCCTGATTTGGGCAGACCTGATTCAGCTCGCGCAACATTTGGCGAAAAACACGTCATAGGTTTCCGCATACCAGCCATATTAAAACCTCGTAAATGAGTTCTCGGCGCCGTCGCGTAAGTTATTGAATTGTCCGGGTCTGGCCTCCGCCGCCGGACCCCTCCGGCGTGCCCGGTTCCCGTGAAAAATTTGCGCCCGCCCCCGCCTCCAGTGTAGCGCCGCCGGCCATGCGTGGGATTGGCTCGACCTCCTCCCGCTCGCCGCGTCCGGCCATCTGGCTGGCCGGGGCAGCACTCATGGCTGGAATGGTCTCACCCCAAGCCTCGGCGCAAGCCGCGGTCCAGATCGACGAAGTCGCGATGGCGGTGCCACGTCTCGTCACCCGCGGCCAGGCGGTCGACGGCGAGGGGGCGGGGCTGCCCCAGCCGCTCGGCCCGGCGGCGCTCGCCGTGTTCCGACGAAATTTCCTGCTGGCCAGCCGCGCCGGCTGCCGCACCCAACCCGCTTTTGCCGTCGCATCGAATATCCCGCCCGCCCTCGCGGACGGTCTGATGGGTCACGTGTTCGCGCGCTACGCCACGCGCTGCCCCGGCTTCGTCTCCGTCACGGATCTGCGCGCCTGGCTCGACCGTAACGCCAGCCTGCCGGGCGCCGATGCCATTCTCGCCATTCTCCGCCGGCGCGACCCGCACGGTAAGCCGCCCGCCACCATCACCCGCATCGCCGAGGTCACCGTCCAGTCCGTCCCGGTCCCCGTGCCCCCGCCCCACACCCGCGCGGGCAGGGTTTCGCCGGTGGCGCTTCGCCTCGCCGCCCAGGCGCGGGAAAGCTTCGTCGCCAATCACGACGAGCGGGCGCTGGCCCAGGCCACAAGCGCCGCCGCCCTGGCGCCCGCCTATGGCTATGCACGGTTCATCGCCGGGCTCGCCGCCTGGCGTCTCGGCCGCAGCGCCCCCGCCTTGCGCCATTTCGCCGCCGCCGCCGAAGCGCCCGATGCCGATGCGGCAACGCGCGCCGCCGGTGCGTACTGGGCCGCCCGGGCCAGCCTTGCCGCCGGCGACCCCGCGCATTGGCGCGGCTGGCTCAAACTCGCCGCCCAGCACCGCCGCTGCTTCTATGGTCTCATCGCCCAGCGCATGCTCGGCCGTTCCGACCAGCTCGATTTCACGCCGGAATTGCTGGGCGAGGCCGATGGCGCCGCCATCGCCGAAACCCCGGGTGGTTTGCGCGCCTTCGCCCTGTTGCAACTCGACCAGGAAGCCCTGGCCGCGGCCGAACTCAGGCGCCTCGCCGCCATCCAGCCCAAACTCACCCGCTCGATCATGCTCGTCGCCGAACGCGCCGGCCTGTTCGATGTCGCCGCCAACCTCGCGGATGCGCTGGATCAGAGCGGTGATTACGCCTCCGCCGCCGATCTGTTTCCGGTGCCCGCCCTGCGGCCCGAGCGGGGCTTCCAGCTCGACCCCGCGCTCGTCTATGCCATCGCCCGCGTCGAATCGAATTTCGACCCGACCGCCGTCTCCCACGAAGGCGCGCGCGGGCTGATGCAACTCATGCCGCGCACCGCCGATGCCGTCGGCGGCCGGTCGAACCGCCTCACCGACGCCGCCATCAATCTCGATCTCGGCCAGCGCTATCTCGATCTGCTCGCCGAGCAAGCCTCCGTCCAGGGTAATCTCCTCCGCGTGCTCGCGAGCTACAATGCCGGCCCCGGCAGTTGCGCCACCTGGTGCGGTCGCGTCCGCGACTTCAACGACCCGCTCCTCTTCCTCGAAGCCATCCCGGTCGAGGAGACCCGCCACTTCGTCAAGCGTGTGCTCACCGCCACCTGGATCTACGCCGACCGCTTCCACCTCGCCGCCCCCAGCCTGGACGCGCTGGTCGCCGGGCGCTACCCCAGCTTCTCCACCCCCAGGGCGCGGCTGCTGCAACAGGTCGCGCTGCACTGAAGCGAACAGGCACACGCGTCCATGCAAACCTCGGATAAGCCCGGCCATAAAATCGACCCGACCCGCCCGTTCAAGCCGGTCCACATCGCCATCGCCACCATCACCGATACCCGCACCGCCGCCAACGATACCTCGGGCGATCTGCTGGTACAGCGCCTGACCGATGCCGGCCACCACCTCAAGGCGCGCGCCATCCTCCGCGACGACCGCGAGGCCATCGCCGCCCAGTTCTCCGCCTGGATCGACGACCCCGACATCGATGTCGTCATCACCACCGGCGGCACCGGCATCACCGGCCGCGACGTGACCCCCGAGGCTCTGCTCAGCGTGGTCGAAAAAACCATCGACGGCTTCGGCGAATTGTTCCGAATGCTCAGCTACCAGACCATCGGCACCAGTACCATGCAGTCCCGTGCCCTCGCCGGCGTTGCCTGCGGCACCTACCTGTTCGCCCTGCCCGGCAGCACCGGCGCCTGCAAGGATGGCTGGGACGGAATCCTGAAATGGCAGCTCGACAGCCGCCATGGCCCCTGCAACCTGGTCGAGCTCATGCCGAGGCTCCAGGAAAAATAGGCGACGTCGCGTCCCTGGCGCTCGCCATGAGCACCGGGGACGCGACGTGTCTCAAAAAAAGGTCGACGCCGGCCTTATCCGATGATGTCCGTTTCCGCGAAGAAATACGCGATTTCGCGTGCCGCGCTCGCGTGGCTGTCGCTGCCGTGCACCGAATTCGCCTCGATGCTCTCCGCGAAATCCGCGCGTATCGTTCCGGCTTCGGCCTTCTTCGGGTCGGTCGCCCCCATGATCAGCCGGTTCGCGCTCACAGCGCTTTCTCCTTCCAGCACCTGCACCACCACCGGGCCGGATGTCATGAAATCGACCAGATCGCGGAAAAAGCCGCGCGCCTTGTGCTCGGCGTAAAATCCCTCGGCCTGCGCGGTCGTGAGGTGAATCCGCTTCTGAGCCACGATCCGCAGCCCCTGCTGCTCGAACCGGTCATTGATCCGCCCGGTCAGGTTCCGCCGCGTCGCGTCGGGTTTCAGAATGGAAAGGGTGCGTTCGATCGCCATGGCTCGTGGTCTCCGGGGGTTCGCTCCGTCGCGCGCCGCATAGCCTGTCGGGGGTCCGGGTTCAACTCACGCCAAGGCCGATGGTGGTCACAGGCCGCCGCCGCCGCTAAACCCCGCCCATGAGCGTGCTCACTCTCGACAATCTCACTCTGCGTATCGCCGGCCGCACCCTGCTCGATGCCGCCTCGCTCGCCATCGCCCAGGGGCAGCGCGTGGGCCTGCTCGGCCGCAATGGCACCGGCAAATCCACCCTGCTGCGCGCCATCGCCGGGGAAATCGAGCCCGATGGCGGCAGAATCCGCCTCGCCAACGGCGCCCGCCTCGGCTGGGTCCGCCAGGAAGCGCCCTCCGGTGCCACCCCCCTGCTCGATTTCGTCCTCGCCGCGGATACCGAACGCGCCGCCCTGCTCGCCGCCCTACCCACCGCCTCCCCCCACGACGCCGCGGACATGCACGAGCGGCTGCGCGTCATCGGCGCGGATGCCGCCCCGGGCCGCGCCGCCGCCATTCTCGCCGGGCTCGGCTTCGCGCCCGCGGCGCAAACCCGCGCGCTGGCCGAGTTTTCCGGCGGCTGGCGCATGCGCGTCGCCCTCGCCGCGGTGCTGTTCTCCGCGCCCGATCTGCTGCTGCTCGACGAGCCCACCAACCACCTCGATCTCGAGGCCACGCTCTGGCTCGAATCCTATCTCGCCCGCGTGCCTGGCGCCTGCCTGATCGTTTCCCACGATCGCCACCTGCTCGATGCCTGTGTCACCGCCATCGCCCATCTCGATCGCGGCAAAATCGCCCTCACCCCCGGCGGCTACGAGGCGTTTCTGCGCATCCGCACCGAACGCGCGCTGCAACAAAACCGCATGGCCGAACGCATCGCCGCCCGCCGCGCCGACATGCAGCGCTTCGTCGATCGGTTCCGCGCCTCCGCCACCAAAGCCCGCCAGGCCCAGGCCCGCCTCAAGGCGTTGGCCAAACTGCCCGATATCGAGGTCATCGAGGAGGATACCCAGGCCGTCTTCAACTTCCCCGAGCCGGATCCCCTTCCCCCGCCGCTGCTCGTGCTCGAGAACGCGAGCGTCGGCTATGACGGCCGGGAAATCCTGACCGGTCTTTCCCAGCGCCTCGACCTCGATGACCGGGTGGCGCTGCTCGGCGCCAACGGCAACGGCAAATCGACCCTCGCTAAACTCATCGCCGGCCGGCTCGCCCCGATGCGCGGCCGCGTCGCCCGCCCCGGCAAGCTCCGCGTCGGCTTCTTCGCCCAGCACCAGGAAGATGACCTCGTGCTCACCGAAACCCCGTTCGACCACATGCAGCGCGTCCTGCCGCGCGCCGCGCCCGCCGCGGTCCGCGCCCAGCTCGCCCGCTTCGGGCTCGATGCCCACCGCGCCCTCACCCAGGTCGCCCGTCTTTCGGGCGGCGAAAAAGCCCGCCTCCTGCTCGCCCTCGCCACGCGTGACGCGCCGCATCTACTCATCCTCGATGAACCCACCAATCATCTCGACATGGACGCCCGGGATGCGCTGGTCCGCGCGCTCGCCAATTTCGCGGGCGCCGTCCTCCTCATCAGCCACGACGCCGCCCTGGTCGAAGCCGTCGCCGACCGGCTGTGGCTGGTCGCCGATGGCAAGGTCACCTCCTATGACGGCGACATGGACGACTACCGCGCCTGGCTG
>JAJXVA010000070.1 GCA_021782435.1 Pseudomonadota bacterium | reverse complement strand
CAACCCGGTGAAGCCCTGGCCACCCTGGCCGCGCTGCCCCCTGACCGAGCCTTGCTGGCACGGGCGGATATTTCCGAACAGATGCGGGCCTGGCAGGGCGCGGCGGCCGACCTGTCGACCTGGCTCGATAAAAACGCGCCGGCGCAGGGCGCGCTGGACCGGAACGCAGCCTTCAACGTACTGCGCCTCGCGAGCGATCTGGCACAGGCCGATGATGGCGCGGGGCTGGCACGCCTGCGCGCGCGCTTCGGCGGGCGGATGCGCAGCCAGGACGATACCGCCCTGTTCGATCTCCTGACCGCGCCGCCAGCCACGAACCCGACGGATTTGTCCGGATCGGCCGCATACATTCGCTCGGCCAGGAAAATACCGGACCTGGTCAGGGGACTGAAGCCGCCCTGAGCGCGGCACGCCCGGGGAAATGCCCCTACAAGGGGAAACCGGGATCAGGATTTTCCCGATCCGTGTGCCTTACCCGCAGATCTCCGCGATCAACCGGTATGGCGCGCGGGGGTCGCGGCACACGCGCGAAGGCGCCGGATATCCCCACGCCAGATCGGGTGGCTTACGTGTGACGGGGGTGTTCGAAACCGCCCCGGCCCGGCCCGTCTCCACCGCCGAACCGGATGCGTGCCGGCAACACGGGCCCGTCAAAGCCCGGCGGCCGATGGAAACAGCGGCGGGTCGTAGGCCACGTGCCTCAGGCACAAGCCTTCGGCCGGCGCGGTCGGGCCGGCCGCGGCGCGGTCGCGGGCGGAAAGCGCCGCGGCCACCCGTGATGGTGGCCAGGACCCATCGCCCACAAGGCGCAGCGTGCCGACCATGTTGCGCACCTGATGGTGCAGAAAGCTGCGCGCCTCGGCGTAAACGTGAATCTCCTCGCCGGCGCGGACAACGTCCAGCCGGTCCAGCGTCTTCATGGGGCTTTTGGCCTGGCAGGCGCTGGCGCGGAAGCTGGTGAAATCATGCCGGCCGAGCAGCAGTGCCGCGCCTTCCTGCATGGCCGCGACATCGAGTGGCACCGGCACGTGCCATACCCGGCCGAGATCGAGCGCCGGGCGGGCGCGGCGGTTGAGTATGCGATAGAGGTAAAAGCGCTGGCGGGCTGAAAACCGCGGGTTCCAGCCGGCGGGCGCGGGCACCGCCGCCACCACCGCCACCGCGTGCGGTTTCATGTGGAAATTCAGCGCATCGCGCACCCGGCGCGCGTCCAGCCCTTCGGGCAGCGGCGCCAGGGCCACCTGGCCCGCGGCGTGCACGCCCGCATCGGTGCGGCCCGCGACGGTGACCGCCACCGGCCGGCCGGCATGCAGGCGGCTGAGCGCCGCCTCCAGCACCGCCTGCACGGTGAGTTGCCCGCCCTGCCGCTGCCAGCCATGAAAGCCGGCGCCATCATATTCCAGCCAGAGCGCCCACAGCATGTGGCGGCCCGGTTTGGCCGGTCAGCCGCCGTGGCGCGGCATCATGCGGTGCAGTTCGGGCAGGCGATCGTAGAAATGGTGCTTCAGCGCGCCGGCAATGTGCAGCGCCAGCAGCGCCAGCATCACATAGCCACCCAGTTCGTGCAGTTCGCCGATCTGGTGGTGGAAATGTTTCTGCGCGCCCACCGCCATGGCCTGCACGCCGCCGATATATGGCCACGGGATCACGCCCCACACCAGATAGACGGGATGGGCGGGGTTGGCGGGGTGCGCGGAAATCAGCAGCCAGCCGGTCAGCGGCAGGGCCAGCATGAGCGCATAGAACAGCACATAGGTCAGCCCGGCCAGCAGCGCCTCGAGGCGGGTGACACCCGCCAGATGGGCGGGCGGCTTGTGGGTGGCACGCCAGACGATCCGCGCCACGGTCAGCACCAGAATGGTCAGACCAGAACTGATGTGCAGCGGCATCATCCAGGCCCGCGTGGCCTTGGACACGTCGTCATGAATGAGGCCGGTGGCCAGATTGAACACGATGAGGGCCGCGATCGCCCAATGCAGCGCGATGGCGATGCTGGTGTAACGCGGGTCCTCGGTAGACGGCAGCGACGCGCTCCTCATGGCCCCGACCTCACGGTTGACAACGGCTCAGGTGCCGCACCCGGCCGAGTATCGGGGGTGTCCCTCGCGCCCGCAAGACCACCCCCCGGGGCGTGGGAAAGACACAACCGCCGCACGCGGCGGCGGGGGTCAGCCGTCCTCGAAGGCTTCGAGTTCGCCCCCATCATCGATCGCGGCGCCCTTCATCCGCCGCATCCGCAACGCCTGACGCCAGATCATGCGGTGATTGGCCGATTGGCGGAGCGGGAACAGATAGAACCAGTCGGTGCCGCCCTTGCTGTAATCGTTGAGCCATTGCAGCCGCTCGGGGTTCGCCTCCACCGCCTCGATCCCCTGCGCGCGCCAGCCCAGCCCGGCTTCCTGGAAGCACACGCAGGGCAGATGCCGCGGCGGATTGCCGAACGCGCCGGCCACGATCATGCAGGCATATTTCTCCGGCACCGCGTCAATCGCCGCCTGCGAGATGCTGGGCAGCAGCACATAGGGTTTGCCCAGCTCGTCGAGCCGCCGGCGCGCGTAAACCAGGCTCGATTGGACCCCGAATATGTAGAAGCTGTCGAAATGCTCGAGCACCGCATCGACCGAGGACTTGCGCGCCTGAACCGAGCAGAAATGCAACGGATCGGAAAGTTGCAGCCGGGGCCCCTCGGCCAGGAGGCGGCGCCCGACCGCCGGATGCCGGCCGATCCAGTCGATCAGATCGGCCACTAGTATGTCCCGGTTGTTGCCGACGCCGCGAAGCCGGTCGCGCAGCACATGGTCCCAGGTGCCGGCGACGCCTTCATACCCCGGCCGGGAGGTGACGCGGAAAATCGGCGTGCCCAGGTAGCGGCTCATGGCATCCAGGGTCACGTTGCTGGCAGTCAAGGGAATTTCGTTGCCTGATGCGACTGACAGCGGTAATTTATGATGGTTGGTTCCATAATTCGCCCAGCGCAGGCACAACAGGTCCGCGCGCGGGTCGCGCTCCAGGGCGTGGCTCAGCACCGGATACGAGGAATGATACAGCAACTGGAGTTCCGCGATGCTGTCCGTGATCAGCAGGCTCGCCCCTTTGATCTTGGCCATCGCCTGATCGACATAGGCGAAATCCTCCTGGTTCGGGAGGCGCGGCTGAAACCAGTCATGGAACACGAGATCGGAGAACAGCACCGGCGATGGCGGCAGGCAGACATGCTCGAGCGTCACCGGGCAGCCCAGCGCCTCGCCCATCCGGTCGAGATCGGCCTCGGAGATGCCATTGACGATTATCCTATCGGCCAGGGAAACGATGCGAATGCCTTCCCGGGTCGTCACCGTTGCCGGCACGCTGCCGCGCAAGCCGTCCAAGTCCGCGAGAACCGCATTCAGCGATCGTTTGGCGTCGTAAGCAACCGGGGTCGCCTCCAGCGCGATGCGCACAATGGTCGCGGAGAGCGAATCCAGCACCTCGCCCATCGGGCGGGTGGCATCGATATGAGGAAAGGTGGCGCGCAGATGCGCGGCCGGGTCGCGCGGGCCGGCCTGGCGGTCGCGCGCCGCGAGCGCCAGCTTCCAGTCGTCGCGGGTCTTGCGGCGGTTGATCTTGCCGGAACTGGTCTTGGTCAGGAAACGCGGCGGCACGAACGCCACCTCGATCTGGTCCATGCCGGTCAGATCGATCATTTTCGCGGCCATCTCGTGGCCGTCCCGCCGGTCGAAGAAATCCGGCGCCTCGATCAGGATGAGCGCGGTTTCGGTGCCTAGCGCCTCGTCGCGCAGCGCCAGCGCCGCCGCCCGGCCGCGCACCTCCGGATAGGCCTCGTTGAGCTTCAGATCGACGTCCGACAGCATGAACTTGCGCCCGGCCTGAATGAGCACATCGCCCTTCCGGCCCGAAACATAGAGCTCGCCATCACGCAGCGCACCCATATCTCCGGTTGGGTAATACCCATCCGCGTCCCGGATGTCCTCGGCACCTAGATATCCGTGCAGGGAATAGGCGCTGCGCACCCATATCTCGCCATCGACCGTCTTGACCGAAACCCCCGGTATCGGCCGGCCGCAGGAAACCACCTCGGCGTCATCCACCACCCGCGTCTCGAAGCCCTGCCCGAACGTGACCGCGAACAAATTCTCGGCCATGGCATAGCAGGGCGCGAAGCGTGCGGGATCGGCGCCGATATGCGCGCAGAACCGCGAGGCGGTGCTGGCCGAAACCGGCTCCGAGCAGGAAATCCAGTGACGCATGGTCGGCAGCGCGCGGGCGGGGGCGCGCAGCATCACCTCGAACCCGAAATTGGGCATGTAGCACAGCGTGCCATGATGCCGCTCGATCGCCGCGAACAGGCGTTCGGGCGCTTCCACCCAGGTCATCGGGTCCATCATCGCGACATCGATGCCGAGCAGGATCGGCATCACGAAACACGCGACATAACCCATGTCGTGGTACAGCGGCAGCCAGGAAACCAGGCAGTCGCGCGCCGGGTCCAGCCCCAGCACCTGGTTGTAATCGGCCGCGTGCTGGCGCAGCGCCGCGGCGGTGAACGCCATCGCCTTGCGATAGCCGGTGGTGCCCGAGGAGAGCTGCAATATGGTGAAATCCTCCGGCAGCAGCGTCCCGGGGTCGGGCACCGGCGGCGCCGCGATGTCGGCACGCCGCAGCAGCGTCACCGTCGTCGGCAGGCCACGTTCGGCGCAGTATTCGTCGGCGATGATGCCGGCGAGGCCGGCCTGGGCGATGGTATGGGTGACGGAATCGGCCCAGTAGGCGCGGCTTTGCTTGCGGGTCGGGTATTGCATGATCAGCGGGCGCAGCCCGGCATGCAGGCAGGCGAACCAGGTCTGGATCAGCTCCGGTCCGGAGCGGAACAGCAGCCCCACCGCGGCGCCGGCGGGCAGTCGCGTGGCCAGGCGCCGCGCCTCGGCGTGAATGGCGCCCAGCGCGTCGGCCGGGCGATAGGCTTCAGTGGCATCCGTCCCGATCAGGTGGAACACGCCGCCGCGCGTCGCCGCTCCCCCGGTCGCCGCCCCCCCGGTCGCCGCCCCCCCGGTCGCCGCCCCCCCGGTCGCCGCCCCCCCATCCCGACTGAGCTGGTCCATCCGATCCCCTTCCCTGGCCACCGGAGCGGAGATTTACCGGCGGCTGCGGCCCTGTCCAGGAAAACCCGCCCGGCCCGGGTGGCGCGCCGCGCGCCACATCGCGCCGGCGGGGGCGGGGTTTACACTTGACAGCCCGCCCGGCGTGCGCCTAACGCCCGCTCCGTGGAACAACGCCCCTCAGCGGGGTAGTCGTGGTCGACCGATCGATCGCGCCAACAGGCTGCCGGAGCCCCCGGCAACACCAGGAAACAAAACAGAATGGCATCCCATACCGCCGGCGCGGAACGCCCGGCCGAAGACTTCGCCGCATTGCTCGACGCGACCCTTGGCCAGGATAGCGGCTTCGAGGGCTCGGTCGTCACCGGCGTCGTGCTGCGCCTGACCGATGAATTCGCGATCGTCGATGTCGGGCTCAAGAGCGAGGGCCGGGTCGCGCTCAAGGAATTCGGCCCGAACCCCGAAATCAAGCCCGGTGACCATATCGAATTGTTCGTCGAACGCTACGAGGACCGCGACGGGTCGATCGTGCTGTCGCGCGAGAAGGCGCGGCGCGAGGAGGCCTGGACCGCGCTCGAGAAGGCATTCGAGAGCCAGACCCGGGTCAACGGCACCATCTACGGTCGGGTCAAGGGCGGCTTCACCGTCGATCTCGGCGGCGCGGTCGCGTTCCTGCCCGGCAGCCAGGTCGATATCCGCCCGGTGCGCGATGTCGGCCCGCTGATGGGCACACCGCAACCCTTCCAGATCCTGAAAATGGATCGCGCCCGCGGCAACATCGTCGTCTCGCGCCGCGCCGTGCTCGAGGAAACCCGCGCCGAGCAGCGCAGCGAGCTGATCCAGGGCCTCAAGGAAGGCATGGTGCTCGATGGCGTGGTCAAGAACATCACCGATTACGGCGCCTTCGTCGATCTCGGCGGCGTCGATGGCCTGCTCCACGTCACCGACATCGCCTGGCGCCGCATCAACCACCCCTCCGAGGCGCTGCAGATCGGCCAGGCGGTGAAGGTGCAGGTGATCCGCTTCAATTCCGACACTCAGCGCATCAGCCTCGGCATGAAGCAGCTCGAGGTCGATCCGTGGGAGGGTGCCCAGGCGAAATACCCGCCCGGTGCCCGCTATTCCGGGCGCGTCACCAACATCACCGATTACGGCGCCTTCGTGGAGCTGGAAGCGGGGGTGGAGGGCCTGGTCCACGTGTCGGAAATGTCCTGGACCAAAAAGAACGTGCATCCCGGCAAGATCGTCTCCACCAGCCAGGAAGTCGAAGTGGTGGTGCTCGACGTCGACGCCTCGAAGCGCCGCATCAGCCTCGGCATCAAGCAGGTGCAGGGCAACCCGTGGGAATTGTTCCTCGACCAGCACCCGATCGGCTCGATCATCGAGGGGGAAATTCGCAACATCACCGAATTCGGGCTGTTCATCGGCGTCGGCCCCGAGGTCGATGGCATGGTGCATATCTCGGACCTGTCCTGGGACGAGCCGGGCGAGCTGGCGGTGACCAGGTTCGAGAAGGCCCAGGTGATCAAAGCCAAGGTGCTGGACGTGGATGTCGAGAAGGAACGCATCTCGCTCGGTATCAAGCAGATGCAGGACGACCCCATTTCCGGCGCGATGGACAAGCTGCACAAGGGCGATATCGTCACCTGCGTGGTGACCCAGGTGCAGTCGAACGGGGTCGAGGTGAAGGTCGATGAGGTTCTGACCGGCTTCATCCGCCGGGCCGAGCTGGCCCGCGACAAGGCCGATCAACGGCCCGAGCGGTTCGCCGTGGGCGAAACCATCGACGCCAAGATCGTCTCGGTCGATCGCGCCGCGCGCAAGCTCGGACTGACCATCAAAGGCAAGGAGATGGACGACGACAAGGCCGCCATCGACGAATTCGGCAGTGCCGATTCCGGGGCCAGCCTGGGCGATATCCTCGGGGCGGCCATCCGCCGCCGGAACCAGCAGAGCCAGGATGTCTGACCTGGGTCACGCCGGATGAGCCTCGACGCGGACTGGTTGATCGACCGGGCCGCGTTGAAGCGCCGCCTGCTGGTGTGGCGTATTCTCGCGGTGCTGGCGCTGGTTGCCGCCGGCACCGCGGTTTCCTATCGCCATGCCACGGGGCTGCGGCCGCACGTGGCGCGGCTTGCCGTCACCGGTATCGTCACCGACGATCCGGCCACGGTGCGGCTGGTCGACCGGGCGACGCATGACCCGACCGTGAAGGCGCTGCTGCTGCGCATCGACAGCCCCGGCGGGTCGGCGGCGGGCGGGGTGGCGCTGCACGACGCGCTGGCGCGCTTCAGCGCACGCAAGCCGCTGGTGGCGGTCATGGGCGCCGAGGCCGCCTCGGCTGCCTACATGATCGCCCTGCCCGCCTCCCGGATCTATGCCAGCCCGGCGACCCTGACCGGATCGATCGGGGTGATCCTCGAAACCCCCGATATTTCCTCGTTGATGCAACGCCTCGGCGTGACCGAGACGCAGATCGTCTCCGGCCCGCTGAAAGGCCAGCCCAGCCCGTTCGCGCCGCTGTCGCCGGCGGGCCGAACCTACCTTCAGGACCTGGTCAACGACATGTTCGACCAGTTCGTGACCATGGTGGCGACGGCGCGCCACCTGCCCAAGGCGCGGGTGCTGACCCTCGCCGATGGCCGCGCCTATACCGGCCGCCAGGCCCTGCCGCTCGGCCTGATCGATGCCCTGGGCGATGCCCATGACGCGCGCGCCTTCCTGGCCACGCGCGGGGTGCCCCTGTCCCTGCCGGAAACCGCGCTCGCGGCGCCAGGGCAGGTGCGCAGCTGGTTCGGCCGCGGCGCGAGCCTGCCCGGCTGGCTGCAACCGTTGATGCAGCTGGTGTTTCCCCAGCGGGCCAAGCTTGACGGTCTGGTATCCCTCTGGCAGCCTTGATCGGCTTCCGGGGGCGAGGGGACAATGACGAAATCCGAATTGATCGGTGAAATCGCCGCCGCCAATCCCCACCTTCAACCGCGTGACGTGGAAGTGATCGTCAGCACGATTTTCGATGAAATTACCGCGGCCCTCGCCCGTGGCGCACGGGTGGAATTGCGCGGGTTCGGCGCGTTCACGGTCAAGCGGCGCGACGCGAGGGCGGGCCGCAACCCGCGCACCGGCGAAATGGTGCCGGTCGAGGAAAAATCGGTGCCCTTCTTCAAAGCCGGGAAGGAATTGCGTGAGCGGATCAATGCCGCGGGCGAGGCCGCCGGCGAGCCGGCCAAGGCCTGAACCGCCGCACCAGCCCACGCCATGACCCCTGAAGCCTGACCCACCTCATGGCATCACCGCTGATCGTGGCCCTCGATACCCCGGGCCTGGAAACCGCGCTTTCCTGGGCGGCGCAGGTCGCGCCGTATGCCGGTTACGTGAAACTCGGGCTGGAATTTTTCGTGGCCCAGGGCCCGTTGGCGGTGGCCCGGTTCCACCAGCCGGTATTTCTCGACCTGAAACTTCACGATATTCCCGCAACCGTCGCGGGCGCGGTGCGCGCCATCGGCGCGATCTCGCCCGGGCTGCTGACGCTGCATGCGGCCGGCGGAGCCAGCATGATGGCGGCCGCGCGGGAAGCCGCCGAGGCGGCCTGTGGGCCGGGCCGCCCCCGCACCAGGCTGCTGGCGGTGACGGTGCTGACCAGCCTCGACACTGCCGCACTGGCCGAAACCGGGGTTCCCGATGGCACCGGCGCCCAGGTGCGGCGCCTCGCGCGGCTCGCGCTCGACGCCGGCGCGGACGGGCTGGTGTGCAGCGGCCACGAGGTCGCGATGCTGCGCGACACGTTCGGGCCAGACCCGTTGCTGGTGGTCCCCGGCATCCGCCCGATCGGGGCAGCGACCGGCGATCAGGCCCGGGTCATGACCCCACGCGCGGCCCTGGCGGCGGGCGCGAGCCACATCGTGGTCGGCCGGCCGATCACCAGCGCCCCCGACCTTTCAGCCGCGGCGGCACGGATATTGGCCGAACTCCAATGAGGCCCACCCGCGTGAAAATATGCGGGGTAAATTCCCCCGCCGCCATGGATGCCGCCTGCGCCGGCGGCGCCGATTATATCGGCTTCGTATTCGCGCACGGCTCGCCGCGCGCGCTCACCCCCCCCATGGCCGAGGCGCTGTCCGCGCGCCACCCCGGCGGCCCGCTGCGGGTCGGGCTGTTCGTCGCGCCGACCGAGCGGCAAATCGAAGACGCGCTGGACGCTGTGCCGCTCGATATTCTACAGCTTTACACCGACGCCGCGCGCGCGGCGGAACTGCGCGCGATCTTCGGCATGACCGTGTGGCGCGCGGTCGCGGTGACCGGCACGGCGGATCTGCCACCGGAGGGCGAGGCGATCGACGGCTACGTGATCGAGGCGGCCGCCCCCGCCGGCGCGGCAATGCCGGGCGGCAACGCCGCGCATCTCGACCCGTCCCTGCTGCGCGGCTGGCACGCCCCCCTGCCCTGGCTGCTCGCCGGCGGCCTGACACCGGCCAATGTCGGCGCGGCCCTGGCCGCCTGCGACGCGGATGGCGTCGATGTTTCCTCAGGGGTTGAAATTACCCGCGGCGTCAAGGACCCCGAATTGATCCGCGCCTTCATTGGCGCGGCCAGGAGCCGATAGCGGCCCCCGCCTAGGCCCCCGCGATGGTCATGCGCGCCACCCTGAGGGTCGGCGCGTCCGTGCCGTGCCGGAAGGTCAGGTCATCCGCCGCCGCCAGGTCACGCCACATTTCGGGCAGCGTTCCGGCTATCGTGAATTCCGCCACCGGCTCGGCGATCCGCCCGTCGCGGATCATGAAGCCGCTCGCGCCACGGCTGTAATCCCCGGTCAGCAGGTTCACCCCCATACCCATGAGCTCGGTCACGTAAATACCGAGCGTCACCGCGCCGATCAGCGCATCGGCGCTTTCCGTGCCCGCGCACATGTACAAATTGGTCGCCGACGGGCTGGGTCCGCCCGTGGTCGCGCGCGCGGCGTGGCCGGTGCTGGCCAGCCCGAGCTGCCGCGCGCTGCGCCAATCGAGCAACCAGGAGGCCAGACTCCCGTCTTTCACCAGCGCGCGCGGCGCGGTCGGCACCCCTTCCCCGTCATAGGTCCGGGACCGCATGCCGCGCCTGCGCCGCGGATCGTCGATGATGGTGACTCCGGTGGGGAATATCTGATCTCCCATCCGGTCCTTGAGAAAACTCGTGCCCCGCGCGATCGCGGCGCCGTTCACCGCGCCCGCCAGATGCGAAACCAGGCTGCCCGCCACGCGCGGGTCGAACACTACCGGCAGGCTGGCGGTGCGCGGCCGCGTCGGGTTCAGCCGCCGCAGCGCCCGCGCCGCGGCGTTGCGACCCAGCGCCTCCGGGTCCTCGAGATCGGCGGCGAAGGCCGCAGCATGGAAATCGTAATCGCGCTGCATTTCGGTGCCACTGCCGGCCATGGCGGTCACCGATACACTGTGCCCGCCCCTCGTCACCTCGCCAAAAAATCCGGCGCTGGTGGCCAGGCAGGCGGTGGTGCGGCTGTGACCCGCTTCCGCTCCATCCGAATTCGTTATTCCCGGTGTAGCCAGAACCGCTTCCTCGGCCGCCGCGGCGCGCGCCAGCAGCGCCGCCACGTCGGGCGTGGCGCCATCGTCGAGTTCGAGCGCGCCCGCGTCATCGGGCGGGGTCACCGTTTCGGCCAACCCCGCGAACCTGTCCTCGGGCACCACCCGCGCCATGGCCACCGCCCGCGCCGCCAGCGCGTCTAATCCATCCCGTTCCGCGGCATTGCTGGAAACCGCGGCCACCGCCCGCCCGACGAACACCCGCAGCCCGATATCCCGGCTCTCGGAGCGTTCCAGTTGTTCGATTTTGCCCAGGCGCCGCGTGACCGAAAGGCTTTCGCTGTCCACCCACACCGCATCCGCCGCGTCGGCGCCGGCGCGTTTTGCGGCCGCCAGCAGCGCCGCCAGCGCCGCCTGGCGCTCCCCCGCCGCGCTCATGCCGCCAGGTGCCGCGCAATCGCATCGCGTCCGAGCACCTCGCGGCCCGGCCCCATGACGGACAGCGTCGGCGCCGCGCGGAATATGTCGCGCGCCGCAAGCCGAACCTTCGCCGCGGTCACGGGCGCGACCCTGCCCATCG
>JAJXVA010000069.1 GCA_021782435.1 Pseudomonadota bacterium | reverse complement strand
GGCGGGGCGATGGATGCGTCCAACCTGCTGAAGCCGGCTTTGGCCTCCGGCGGGCTGCGCTGCATAGGTAGCACCACCTATAAGGAATTTCGCAACTACTTCGAGAAGGACCGGGCGCTGGTGCGCCGGTTCCAGAAGATAGACGTGGCGGAGCCTACGGTGGAAGATTCGGTGAAAATTCTCCGCGGTCTGAAGACAAACTACGAAAACCATCATAAAGTGGAATACACCGACGAGGCCATTCGCGGGGCGGTGGAGTTGGCGGCGAAATACATCAATGACCGCAAATTGCCGGACAAGGCGATCGATGTGATCGACGAGGTGGGCGCGTCGCGCATGCTGGTGCCGGAAGCCGAGCGGCGGCGGGTGGTGACACTGCGCGATGTGGAGGAGATCGTGGCCAAGATCGCGCGGATTCCGGCGAAATCGGTTTCGGCCGATGACAAGGAGACGCTGAAGAACCTGGAGCGCGACCTGAAGGCAATGGTGTTCGGCCAGGATCGCGCGATCGAGGCGTTGGCCGCCGCGATAAAGCTTTCCCGCGCGGGGCTGCGGGAGCCGGAAAAACCGATTGGCAATTACCTGTTCAGCGGCCCGACCGGGGTGGGCAAGACCGAGGTGGCCAAGCAACTGGCCAGCACGCTGGGAATAGAGCTTATTCGCTTCGATATGAGCGAGTATATGGAGCGGCACAGTGTTTCACGGTTGATCGGCGCGCCGCCGGGTTATGTCGGGTTCGATCAGGGTGGAATGCTGACCGATGCGATTGATCAGCACCCGCATAGCGTGCTGCTGCTCGACGAAATCGAGAAGGCACATCCGGATCTGTTCAATATTCTGCTGCAGGTGATGGACCATGGAAAATTGACCGACCATAACGGTAAGACGGTCGATTTTCGCAACGTCATTCTGATCATGACGACGAACGCCGGTGCGGCGGATATGGCGAAGCCGGCGATTGGATTTGAGCGCGAGGCGCGCGTGGGCGAGGATGAGGATGCGATCAAGCGCATGTTTACGCCCGAGTTCCGCAACCGTTTGGACGCGGTGATCGGCTTCGCCGGGTTGACACCGGAGATCGTGGCACGGGTGGTGGACAAGTTCGTGTTCCAGTTGGAGGCGCAACTGGCCGACCGCAACGTGACGATCGAGCTTTCGTCGGGCGCGCGGGAATGGCTGGCCGAACGTGGCTATGACCGGTTGTACGGAGCGCGGCCGCTGGCGCGGGTGATTCAGGAACACATCAAGAAGCCGCTGGCGGAGGAATTACTGTTTGGCCGGTTGGTGCATGGGGGCGCGGTGAAAGTGACGCTGGCGGAGGGCAAGATGGCGTTCGACATCGTGCCCAACCCGCCACCCGCTGAGCCGCCGGCTGAGGGGCGGACCCCGGAAGCCGTGGGGTCCTGATGCTTCGGCCGCCGGATGCGATCGCCGGTGAATGAAAAGGAGTGGCCCCCGTTGGCTGGAACGGGGGCCTTTTCAGGCTAGCGAAGCCGCGTGATTACGGGCTGTGCGCGCTTCCCGGAGGCGCAGAGCGCACGCGGTGTGCCGTGGCGGTAGTGGGCACGTCGTCCTACGCCCCGGGGTAGTTTCCGGCGCAGGACATCAGGGCGGCGGACAAATCGGTGACTGAAGTTTCCGCCGATATAAGCGCATTCCCTTGCCGGCGATGCAACTGGCAACCGAGAGGCGGGGAAGAAACCCATTACTTTTTCGCATGTCGGTGAAGTCTGACCCCAGGCTGACGCGAGTCAGACCCGCGCGCCGGCGACGGCAGGGCCAAGGCATTCGCAATTGCGAAACCGCGACGCGGCGACGAAGGTGAGGGGGTTCCGCGTCGTTCTGCTGCGGGAGAGCGCCAGAGGGCAGGAGGTTTCCGCGCCTGTTTGGCCGCCGAAGGCGCAACCGGCCCCCGGAAACGCTCAGGCACCCCGGACCGTGGCAGAACGCGGACCTCTGGAAAGCCGGCGCCCAGGCGCCGCACCGACGGAGTAAGGGGACGGGCCGGGCAAACCACCTGCCGGCTTCGCCCTGAATCTCTCAGGTTCCGCGACAGAGGGGGGTCTGTTGCCCGTGGCATGATGCCAGGGGCGGACCTGTGCGGAACCTGAACGATGACGGCTGAGCTTTTACTGACCGACGCTCCGAACCCCCTGCGTGAAACGCCGTTGGCGGCTTTGCACCGCGATTCGGGCGCGCGAATGGTGCCGTTTGCCGGCTATGTGATGCCGGTACAGTATGCCGCCGGAATTGTGGCCGAGCATCTGGCGTGCCGTGCCAGGGCAGTGCTGTTTGACGTCTCCCACATGGGGCAGGCCTGGGTGGAAGGCGCGGGCGCGGCGGAATTTCTGGAATCCTGTCTGACCGCTGATCTGGCCAACCTCGCTCCGGGACGGCAGCGTTATGCGCTGCTGACCAATGCCGCGGGCGGGATTGACGACGATTTGATGGTGGGGCGGCTGTCGCCGACGCGGTTTCTGCTGGTGGTCAACGCGGCCCGCAAGGCAGCCGATTTTGCCCGGATGGCTGCGACGCTGCGAGGTGATGTGACCTTCCAGCCCGACGAAAACCGGGGCTTGCTGGCCTTGCAGGGGCCAATGGCGGCGTTGGCTTTGCCGGAAGCCGCGCATCTGCGCTTCATGGATGTGGCTGAAATTCAGATAGCCGGGACTGCCTGCGTGGTCAGTCGATCTGGCTATACCGGTGAGGACGGATTCGAAATCGGTTGTACCGGGGATGAGGCGACGAAACTGGCACGGACTTTGCTCGCGCGTGAACTGCCCACGGGCGGCACGGTGACGCTGGCGGGTTTGGGTGCGCGGGATACATTGCGGCTGGAGGCGGGGCTGTGCCTGCATGGCGCCGATATCGGACCCGATATCGACCCGGCGATGGCCGGGCTTGGCTTTGCGGTGGGCAAACGGCGCCGGCGCGAGGGGGGATTTCCCGGTGCGGCGATCATCAATGCGGCGCTGACGGCGGGCGCGGTGCGTCGGCGGGTGGGTATTCTGCCGGAGGGCAAGGCGCCGGTCCGCGCAGGGGCCGCCGTTCTGGACCCGGACGGACGCACGATAGGAGCGGCGACATCAGGGTCGTTCGGACCGACCCTCGGGGCGCCGATCGCCATGGCCTACGTGCCGGTGGAATTCAGTTCTCCGGGGACGGGGCTGAGCCTCGATCTGCGCGGACGCAAAGTGCCGGCAGTGGTGAGCGCCCTGCCTTTCGTGCCGCACCGCTACGCCGCGCAGGCATGACACAAAATTCCGAGATCAGGGAGACCACGATGACCGAAACGCGCTTTACCGCAGAGCATGAATGGATCCGTTTCGAGGACGGTGTTGCGACGATTGGCATAACCGCGCACGCGGCGAGCCAGTTGGGGGATATCGTGTTCGTGGAGCTGCCTGAGGCGGGGCGGGAGGTCTCGGCGGGGGAGGTCTGCGCGGTGGTGGAATCGGTCAAGGCGGCGTCGGATATTTTTGCGCCCTTGGCCGGGCATGTGACCGAGACCAATGCGGCGGCGGTTGCCGACCCGGCCATGATTGCGCGCGCGCCGATGGCAGATGGCTGGCTGTTCCGGATGCGGCTGGCCGATGCCGGCGCGTTGGCGGAGTTGATGGACGAAGCCGCTTACGCGGCGCTGGTCGAGGCGGCGTGATGAGCGGCCGGGACGAGCCGCTTGCGCGGCTGGACGCGGCTTTTGCAACCGATGCGTTCGCGCGGCGGCATATCGGACCCTCGGATGCCGAAATTCGACACATGCTGGATATTATTGGGGTGGAATCGGTTTCGGCGCTGATCGAGCGGACCGTGCCTGCGGAAATTCTGACCGATATGGAAATGGCGCTGCCACCGGCGGTGGACGAAGCCGGCTGCCTGCGTGAAATGCGGGAATTGGCGGGACACAACCAGGTGCTGCGGTCGCTGATAGGCGCCGGATATTATGGCACGGTGATGCCACCCGTTCTGCAGCGTAACGTGTTCGAGAATCCTGGATGGTATACCGCCTATACACCCTATCAGGCCGAGATTGCGCAGGGGCGCCTGGAGGCATTGTTGAATTTCCAGACCATGATCTGCGATCTGACGGGGATGGAAATCGCCAACGCGTCGTTGCTGGATGAAGGCACGGCGGTGGCGGAGGCGGTGATGCTGGCGCGCGCGGTGGGGCGGGGCAAATCCGATGCGGTGGCGGTGGCCGCGGATTTGCACCCGCAGACGCTGGCGGTGTTGCGCACACGGCTGGACGCGCTGGGTTTGAAGCTGGTGCGCGTGGCGCCGGGCGCGCCGGAGGCAGTGGCGCGCAGCGGTGCGTTTGCTGTGGTATTGAATTATCCTGGTACCACGGGCGCGGTGCGCGATTTGCGCGGCGAGATAGAGGCCGCGCACGCGGCGGGTGGGCTGGCCATAGTGGCGGCCGATCTGCTGGCGCTGACGGTACTGACCCCGCCTGGGGAAATGGGCGCAGACGTGGTGGTCGGATCGGCGCAGCGGTTTGGCGTGCCGATGGGCTTCGGCGGACCGCACGCCGCGTATTTCGCGACCCGGGAAGCGTATCGGCGCGCGATGCCGGGACGGCTGGTCGGGGTTTCCGTGGATCGCAACGGCAACCGCGCCCTGCGCCTGGCGTTGCAGACCCGTGAGCAGCACATAAGACGGGAAAAGGCGACCTCGAACATATGCACGGCTCAGGTGTTGCTGGCGGTGTTGGCCGGGTTTTACGCGGTGTGGCACGGACCCGAGGGGCTGCGCGGTATCGCCGGGCGGGTGGCACTGATGGCACGGATATTCTCTGGCGCGATCGAGCGGGCCGGTCTTTCGCTGCGTTACCGGGCATTCTTCGACACCGTGGCCTTTGATTGCGCCGACGTGGCGGCGGCTGATGCCTGGTTCGCGCGGGCGGCGGCGGCGGGGTTCAACTGGCGGCGCCTGGATGGCGCGGGGCTTGCGGTGGCGTTTGATGAGACGGTGACGCGCGAGGAGTTGGCAACGCTGTGTGCGCTGCTGGGCGAGACCGTGCGCGATGACGTGGACTCGGTGGTTGGTCTGCCCGATGATATACGGCGGCAAACCCCCTTTCTGCGCCATGAGGTTTTCCACGCCTACCAGAGCGAACACGCGATGTTGCGCTATCTGAGCGAGCTGGAAGGACGTGACCTGGCGTTGAACCGAGGCATGATTCCGCTTGGTAGCTGTACCATGAAGTTGAACGCGGCGGTCGAGATGATGCCGCTCTCCTGGCCCGAATTCGCCGATCTTCACCCGTTCGCGCCGGCGAACCAGACTGCCGGGTACCGCGAATTGATTGCCCGTCTACAGACGTATTTGGCCGTGGTGACCGGGATGGATGCCGTGTCCGTGCAACCGAATGCGGGTTCGCAGGGGGAATATGCGGGATTGCTGGCGATTCGTGCCTTTCATGCCGCGCGCGGGGAGGTGGGGCGAGATGTGTGCCTGATTCCGGCGAGCGCCCATGGCACCAACCCCGCCAGCGCCACCATGGCGGGCCTGCGTGTGGTAGTGGTGGGTTGCGACCGTGACGGGAATATCGATGGCACGGACCTGGCGGCGAAGATAGCAACCCATGGTGAGCGGTTGGCGGCGATGATGCTCACCTATCCCTCCACCCATGGCGTGTTCGAAGCCGGGGTGGTGCGGATGATCGATGCGGTGCATGCCGCGGGTGGGCAGGTATATATGGATGGCGCGAATTTGAACGCGCAGCTCGGCCTGACCAGCCCGGGTGCTATTGGCGCCGATGTGTGCCATTTGAACCTGCACAAGACGTTCTGCATTCCGCACGGCGGCGGCGGGCCCGGGGTGGGGCCGATTGCGGTGAAGGCGCATCTGGCGCCGCATTTGCCCAACCATCCTCTGGATGAGATGGCAGGACCGGTGGGCGGGCTTGGCGCGATCAGCGCGGCGCCGTTCGGCAGCGCGCTGATTCTGCCGATCGCGTATGCCTATATCCGGCTGATGGGCGCCAAGGGGCTGAAACGCGCAACCGAGATCGCGATTTTGAATGCGAACTATGTCGCAACCCGGCTGCGCCGCCATTACGACATTCTGTATACCGGCGCTGCCGGATTTGTGGCGCATGAGTGCATATTGGACTGCCGGCGCTTCGCCGAGGCCAAGGTGCAGGTGGAGGATATCGCGAAGCGGCTGCAGGATTACGGGTTCCACGCGCCCACGATGTCGTGGCCGGTGCCCGGCACGCTGATGGTTGAGCCGACCGAGAGTGAGAATTTGGCCGAGCTGGACCGGTTCTGCGCCGCGATGGTGGCGATTGCCGAGGAGATTGCCACGATCAGCGACCCCGAGGACAATTTGTTGCGCAACGCGCCGCATACCCAGGCCGAAATCTGTGCGAGCGACTGGCGGCACTCCTATACCCGCGAGGCAGCCGCGTTTCCGGTGCCGATGACGGCGAAATACTGGCCGTCGGTGGCGCGTGTGGATAATGTTTATGGCGACCGCAACCTGTTCTGCACCTGCGCCGCCCCCCTTGGCCTCGCCGAAGCGGCGGATTGACGCCCCGGCGTATCCCGGGCGCGGGCGAAATGACACGGGGGTAATGGCGGGGCGGTTTCCGCGCGATGGGAACCGCCCCGCCTATCGTTGCAGGAGCGGTTTCATGGCTTCGGGTCGGAACCACCGCCGCGGTGATCTGCTCCGGACATGGCACCAGGCGGGGTCATACCTTCATGGCGGCGAGTCTGGCATAGGTCGCTGACAGTTCCTGGTGAACCGCTGGATTTTTCAGGTAGTTGGCGCCGGGGGCGGGAATGATGGCGCGGCCCGGCTGGAAGAATAACCCGTCGAGTGCCGGGGGTACCATGGCGAAGGCGTATTTATCGAACATCTCGCGATGGATTTTGAGCATGCGCGGGCGGGATTCGTCGAAGATGATTTCCGTCATGTCGGCGCCGATCGCAGCGCTGGTTTGATTGAAGTCGAGGCTTTTCCGGCTGCGCACGAAGGCACGCCGAATATGGGCACTCGGTTTGTTGCCGGCGGCGATGTGCAGCGCATTGAGCGCTCGGAGGATTTCGGTATCGGTGAGCGACATCGACATGTTCTGCGCCCCTTCCGGCGGTGGGCGATCGAACGCCAGGCCGAGTTGGGACTGCAGAAAATGGCCGAGCACTTCCCGGTTGGTGTCTGACAGGACGTTGAGCGAGACGACACGCAGCGCGGCCATGCCGAAGGTGCGTGTCCAGCGGGTGAGGGCGAGATCGTAGTTGATCGCGCCGACCTTGAAGGGTGTGTCGATGGCTTCCTGGAAACTGTCGATGAGCGTGATATCGGAGCCATGCTTGACGCGCTCGCCCCAGCGCGAGCGGATCATTTCCGACCATCGGCGGCAGTAATAGACGATGTAAACCAGGTTCTGGCCGATCAGGCGGCGCAGCGTTTCGATTCCCTGGCGGCGGAGCGGGGCGAGATCCTCGGCTGAAAGCAGGATCGTGTGGGCGGGACCGGCGTTGAATTCAGCGAAGATGGGTTTGAGTCTGGTCTCGGCATCAGGCTCGGTCAGCATCCGGGGCAGGTTGGCATGACCAGGCGTGCCAAGATCGGTGGGGTATAGTACCCCGTTCTGCGCGAGCCACGGCGCCAGTGCGGTAAAATTGCTTTGCAGAAAGGTGGTGGCGGTTTTCGGCGGTCCGATATGTACGATGTATTTGGGCATGTGATCCGGCAATGGAAGAACGCATGGCCGGACGCTAACAGAGCGATTTATGCCATACAACACGCAGCAGCCGAGACAGTGGGTGCCGATTGTGCCGGATTGTGACTTGCTAGAGCCCGCGGTTACGCGCCATTGGCAACGCGAACCGCGCCCAGATAGCCCCGGAGGACACGCGCCATGCGCACAGCGACCCTAGACCGCGCCACCGCAGAAACCGACATCACCTTGGCGCTGGACATAGACGGCACCGGCCAGGCGGATATCGACACTGGCATCGGGTTCCTGGACCATATGCTGACCACGCTCGCGCGGCACGCGCAATTCGACCTGACGCTCAAGGCCAGCGGCGATCTGCACATCGACCTGCACCACACGACCGAGGATGTCGGGATCGTGCTGGGTCAGGCGCTGGCTACGGCGCTGGCCGATAAGCGCGGCATCACGCGGTTCGGGTATGCGGTGGTGCCGATGGATGAGGCGCTGGTCGAGGCCGCGATCGATATTTCCGGGCGCGGCCATCTCAGCTTCGCGGTGACGTTCCCGCGTGAGCGGGTGGGGGAGATGGATACCGAGTTGTTCGAGGAGTTCTTTCGCGCCTTGGCGGCCAATGCGAGGTTGACGCTACATCTGCGCGAGAAGGCGGGCACCAACACCCACCACATCGCGGAGGCGTGCTTCAAGGCGACGGCTCGGGCGTTGCGCCAGGCGGTGGAGATCGACCCGCAATTGCAGGATCAGATCCCTAGCACCAAGGGGATGTTGTGACGCGCTGGCAGGCCTGTTTGCGGGAAGGTGCGCCGCCGATACTGGTGCCGGACCGGTTCAGCCTGTGGGCGTTTTTGCTGGGACCGCTTTGGCTGGCGTGGCGGGGGGTGTTTTGGCCGGCCTTTGCGCTGTTCGGTGTCGAATTGGGGCTGCGCCTGATGCCGGCCTGGTTGCGGGTGCCGGTGGGGTTGGGGCTGATGGTGCTGACCGGCTTGTTGGCTCGGGATTTGTGGTTGGTGTGGCTGCAGCGCCGGGGCTTTGCGGTGCAGGCGGTGGTATTGGGGCGCGGTCGGACCGACGCGCTGCGGCGACTGCTGGATGTGCGGCCGGACCTGGTGCGCGGGATGCTGTCCTGATGGCTCCCCGCCAATGAGAGTGGTGGTGGTGGATTGCGGTGCGGGGAACCTCGCTTCGGTGCGGCGGGCGCTGTCGCGGGCAGCGGCCGCGCGCGGGGTGGCGGCCGAAATTATGGTGACCAGCGAGCCCGACCTGGTGCGCAGCGCGGGGCGGATCGTGCTGCCGGGGCAGGGCGCGTTTGCCGCCTGCGCCGGCGCATTGCGGGCAGTTCCGGGACTGACCGATACTCTGGCCGAGACGACGCGGCGCGGCGTGCCGTTTCTGGGCATTTGCGTCGGCATGCAGTTGATGTCGGCGTTCGGGCTGGAACATGGGCGCACGCCGGGCCTGGGCTGGATAACGGGCGAGGTGGCGGTGCTGGACGCGCCGGGGCTGCGACTGCCGCAGATGGGGTGGAATTCGCTGACCTTTCCGCCTGGGCGCCACGCCTTGCTGGCCGGGGTGCGGCCAGGTGACCACGCCTATTTCGTTCATTCCTACGCGCTCCGCGGGGCACGCCCCGAGGACGTGGTGGCGACCACCGATTACGGCGGCGACGTGGTGGCGATGGTGGCCAGCGGCGCGCGGGCGGGCACCCAATTTCATGTCGAAAAAAGCCAGGATCTGGGCTTGCGGATTCTGGGCAATTTCCTGGAGTGGCAGCCATGACGCAGACCCTGGCACCGAACCTGCCGGTACCGCAGTTGCTGGTGCAGCGGGTGGAGGACTTCACGGAGGAAGACCTCGCCGCGCTGTGCGAGGCGGCGAATGCCGCGATCCTGGATGGCGGCGGGTTTGGCTGGGTCACCCCGCCCGAGCGGTCGGCGTTGGAGCGGTATTTCACCGGGCTGCTGATGGTGCCGGAACGTGAGCTGTACGTGGCGCGGCTGGACGGGGTCATATATGGCTCGGCCCAGCTGGCACGGCCCGCCCGCCATAACGAGGCGCAGGCGATGGCGGCCAGCCTGACCTCGAGCTTCATTGCGCCCTATGCGCGCAATCATGGGCTGGCCCGGATGCTGACGCGCCGGGTGGAAGAGGCGGCGCGCGCTCATGGCTATCGCGTTTTGAACCTCGATCTGCGCGAGACCCAGGAAGCCGCCATTCGCCTTTATGAAAGCCTGGGATTCGTGCGCTGGGGCGAGCATCCCGCCTATGCGCGCATCAATGGGCGCTATGTCCGTGGTTTCCATTATTACAAACTTCTCGTTCCGGCCAAGGGCGGCTGATGCTGACGGTCTATCCCGCGATCGATCTCAAGGAAGGCAAGTGCGTGCGGCTGCGCCGCGGCATGATGGAGGAGGCGACTGTATTTTCCGACGACCCGGGAAGGCAGGCGGTGGAATTCGTGGCGCAGGGAGCGAAATGGCTGCATGTGGTCGATTTGAATGGCGCCTTTGCCGGTCATGCGGTGAATGAGGATGCGGTGCGGGCCATCCTGCAGGCGGTACGGGTGCCGGTGCAGCTCGGCGGGGGGCTGCGCGACCTGCATGCGGTGGAGCGCTGGCTGGCGGCGGGAGTGCGGCGGGTGATTTTGGGCTCGGCCGCGGTCAAGACCCCCGAACTGGTGCGCGAGGCCTGCCAGAAATTTCCTGGCCAGGTGGCGGTGGGCATAGATGCGCGCGATGGGTTTGTGGCGACCGATGGCTGGGCCGAGACATCGCGGCTGCGGGCGCTGGACCTGGCACTGCGCTTCGAGGATGCCGGCGCGGCGGCGATAATTTACACCGATATCGGCCGGGACGGCATGCTGACCGGCCTTAACCTCGAGCAGACCCTGGATCTGGCGTTTCAGTTGAGCACGCCGGTGATCGCCTCGGGCGGGGTGGCTGCCTTGTCCGATCTGCGGCAATTGCAGCAGGCCGCCTCGCGGCATCCCGGGGCTGTGGAAGGCGTGATCATTGGCCGCGCATTGTATGATGGACGCGTGCGGCTGGATGAAGCCCTGGCGCTTCTGACCTGCGATACATGCTGACGCTGCGGGTGATACCTTGCCTGGACGTCAAGGATGGGCGGGTGGTGAAAGGGGTGAATTTCGTGAGCCTGCGTGATGCCGGGGACCCGGCTGAGCAGGCGGCGCTATACGACGCGGCTGGCGCGGATGAACTGACCTTTCTGGATATCACCGCCAGCCATGAAAACCGCGACACCCTGCTCGATGTGGTGAACCGCACGGCTGAGCGGGTGTTTTTGCCGCTGACGGTGGGTGGCGGAGTACGTGGCCCCGAGGATATGCGCCGGCTGTTGATGGCGGGCGCGGATAAGTGCGCGGTGAATTCCGCGGCCTTGGCGCGGCCGGAATTGATTGCCGAGGCGGCCGTGCGGTTCGGTAGCCAATGCGTCGTGGTGGCTATCGACGCCAAGCAGGTGGCGCCTGGGCGATGGGAGGTTTTCACCCATGGCGGGCGCCAGCCGACCGGATGGGATGCGCTGGACTGGGCGCGCCAGGTGGAAAGCCTGGGCGCGGGAGAGAT
>JAJXVA010000068.1 GCA_021782435.1 Pseudomonadota bacterium | reverse complement strand
GCTGATTGGAGTTGTGCTGATGCAGGCGGGATTTGGCCTGAACTGGGCGTGGCTGACGGATGGGCTGATTGCCGGGGTGGCGGTGACGACCGCGGCGTCCGGAGTGGCCTATGTCTGGCGCGAGGCGCTGGTCGGCTATGGCTGAGGCGCCTGGCCAGATGGCGCTGAGCCTGGCGCTGCCGGAGACGCCGGCGACGATGGTGGGATTTCTGGCCGCCGCGTCGAACGCCGAGGCGCGGCGGTGGCTGGCGCAGGAGGCGGCGTGGCCCGCTGGCCGGCTGGCGCTGTTCGGGGAGGCTGGTTGCGGCAAGACGCATCTGGCGCGGGCCTGGGCGGGGCGGGATGGGCTGGTGATGGGGGGTGCGGGTTTGTGCCCACCGGATGGCCCGCCCGCGGCGTCGCGCGTGGTGGTGGATGATGCCGATGCCGCGCCGGCTCTGGCGCTGCTGCACTGGCTGAATGTTTGCGCGGCACAGGGTTGCGCGCTGCTGCTGGTGGCGCGGGTGCCGCCTTCGCGGTTTGCGCAAGACCTGCCGGACCTGGTGAGCCGGCTGCGCGCGACGCTGAGTGTGGCGATCGACGTTCCCGAGCAGGATCTGCTGCGCGATCTGCTGGCGAGCGCGCTGGCCAACCGGCAATTGGTGGTGGCGCCAACGGTTCAGGACTGGCTGCTGACGCGCCTGCCGCGTGAGGCGGGAGCGATACTCGCGGCGGTGGCGGCGCTGGATGCGGCATCCCTGAGGGAGGGGGCACCGATTACCCGTGGCTTCGCGCGGGCGGTGCTGGCGCCTATGCTGGCGGTCGAGGACGCGGTGGACGGGACCGCGTCGATGCCACAGGATGACCCCCCAGCGTGAGGCCGCCATGGACAGAGTTGAGCTGGACGACATGCCGCAGGCCGAAGCCGCGGCCTTGACCGGGATCGCGGCGGACGCGCCGGAACGCTTCATCAACCGGGAATTGTCGTGGCTGGATTTCAACCACCGCGTGGTCGAGGAAGCGGGCAACGCGCGCCACCCGTTGCTGGAGCGGGTGCGATTTCTGTCGATCAGCGCATCGAACCTGGACGAGTTTTATTCGGTGCGGGTGGCCGGCCTGATTGGCCAGGAAACCTCGCGCATGGCGATGCTTTCACCGGATGGGCGCAGCCCCGCGCAGCAGCTGGCGGAAATTCGGCAGACCGCGGGGCGGTTGCTGGCGGAGCAGCAGCGGGTCTGGCTGGATTTGCAGACGCGGCTGCGCGATGCGGGGATGATGGTGCTGGACGCGGCGGGGCTGACCGCCGCGCGTTTGCCCGAGGGTGATTTGCGGTGGCTGGAGGCGGCGTTCATGGAACGCGTGTTTCCGGTGCTGACGCCGCTGGCGATAGACCCGGCGCACCCGTTTCCGTTCATTCCGAATATGGGGCTGGTGATGGTGCTGAAGCTGGTCCGGCGTGAGGACCAGCATGCGATGAACGCGCTGATACCGCTGCCGGCGCAGGTGGAGCGTTTCCTCCGCTTGCCGGTGGGGGAAAGCCCGGGGCTCATTCGCTTCGTGCGGCTCGAGGACCTGGTGAGCCTGATGCTGGAGCGGCTGTTTCCGGGATTTCAGATCTTGGCGCAGGGGCAGTTTCAACTGATACGCGACACCGATGTGGAGTTCGAGGAAGAGGCCGAGGACCTGGTGCGGAGTTACGAGACGGCGCTGAAGCGCAGGCGGCGGGGGCGGGCGATACACTTATCGGTGAACGCCAGTATGCCGGAGGATTTGCGGGCGCTGGTGGTGGATGAGCTCGACGCGCCGCCGGAGGAAGTGGTGGCGCTGCCTGGGCTGCTGGGGCTCGCGGATTTGCGGCAATTGATCGTCGAGGATCGGCCGGACCTTTTGTTCAAGCCGTATTCGCCGCGGTTTCCGGAGCGGATCCGCGATTTCGGTGGGGACTGCTTCGCCGCGATCCGCGCCAAGGATATCGTGGTGCACCATCCGTTCGAGAGCTTCGATGTGGTGTTGCAGTTCCTGCGCCAGGCCGCGAACGACCCGGCGGTGGTGGCGATAAAGCAGACGCTGTACCGCACCAGCCGCGACAGCCCGATCGTGAAGGCGCTGATCGAGGCGTCCGAGGCCGGAAAATCGGTCACCGCGATGGTGGAATTGCGGGCGCGCTTCGATGAGGAGGCGAATATCCGGCTGGCGCGCGCGCTGGAGGCGGCGGGGGTGCAGGTGGTTTACGGCTTCACCGAGCAGAAGACCCACACCAAGCTTTCGCTGGTGGTGCGGCGCGAGGGCGGCAGCCTGAGATCCTACGCGCATTTCGGGACCGGGAACTACCACCCGATTACGGCGCGGATTTACACGGATCTTTCGTTTTTCACGTGCGAGCCGGAGCTGACGCGGGACGCGGCGCGGCTGTTCAATTATATGACCGGCTACGCGAAGCCGGAGCGGATGGAGCGACTGGCGTTCGCGCCGCTGACGCTGCGCGAGACGCTGAACGGGCTGATAGATGCCGAGATTGCCCATGCCGAGGCCGGACGACCGGCGCAGATATGGCTGAAGATGAATTCACTTGTTGATGAGTATTTGATCGATCGGCTCTATGCGGCGTCCCGGGCCGGGGTGAAGATCATGGCGGTGATCCGCGGGATTTGCTGCCTGCGCCCGGGTGTCTCTGGTCTTTCCGAGAATATACGGGTGAAGTCGATCGTCGGGCGGTTTTTGGAGCATAGCCGGATATTCGCGTTCGGGGATGGACACGCGCTGCCTTCCCGGCAGGCGAAACTGTTCATCAGCTCGGCCGACTGGATGATACGCAACATGGACTGGCGGGTGGAGACGATGGTGCCGATTGCGAACCCGACGGTGCATGCGCAGGTGCTGGACCAGATCATGGTGGTGAATTTACGCGATAGCATGCAGTCCTGGGAGCTGATGGCGGATGGCGCCTGGCGGCGGGTGCCGGCGGGGCGCAAGCCGGTGAGCGCGCATGAGTATTTCATGACCAATCCCTCGCTGTCGGGGCGGGGATCGGCGCTGCACGGGCAGATGGCACCGGCGCGCCGACCAGACCGGGTGCGCGAGGATTGAGGGGCGAGGCGGTGGGCGTGGGTGAGGGAGGGCTGCCCGCGATCGACGCGGCACCGGCGCGGCGACTGGCGGTGGTGGATCTGGGGTCGAACTCGGTCCGGCTGGTGGTGTTCGAGGGGTTGGCGCGCAACCCGGTGGCGCTGTTCAACGAAAAGGCCGTGCTGCGGCTGGGCCGGGGCATAGAAAGCACGGGCCTGCTGGGCGCGGCGGCGATGGCGCAGGCGAAAGTGGTGCTGCGCCGCTACCATGCGGTTGCGCGCGCCATGGGGGTTGGCGTTTTCGAGGTATTGGCGACCGCCGCGGTGCGCGAGGCGAAGAACGGACCGGCCTTCATGGACGAATTGGCGGCGATGCTGCCGGGTGTGCCGATGACGGTGCTGTCCGGCGCGGCGGAGGCGAAGCTTTCGACGGCGGGGGTCGTGTGCGGCATACCGCAGGCCGATGGAATTCTGGCCGATATCGGTGGCGGATCGCTGGAACTGGTGCGCCTGAAGCGGGGCGAGGCGCGCGAGACGGTGACGCTGAAGCTTGGGGTGCTGCGCCTCGCGGAACGCGCGGGCGGGGACTTGCTGCGGGCGCGGGGGCTGGTGGAGGCGGCGCTGGCCGAGGTGGGCTTCCTGCGCGAGGGCGAGGGGGGCGACCTTTACCTGGTGGGCGGCGCGTTTCGGGCGCTGGCGCGGATACACATGACGCAGATCGGCTACCCGCTGAACATTCTGCACCACTACAGCGTGCGGCGCGAGGAGGCGCGCGACCTGACGGGCATGGTGAGCACGATCGGTCGCCGGGGGTTGGAGCGGATGCCCGGGGTTTCACGCCGGCGGATCGAGGATCTGCCGTTTGCGGCGGTGGTTTTGCGGCGGGTGTTGCGGGCGGTGCAGCCGCGGCGGGTGGTGTTCAGTGCGAGCGGATTGCGCGAAGGCTGGCTGTTCCGGCGGTTACCGGCTGCCGTGCGGGCGGAGGACCCGCTGCTGGCATGGGCGCAGCAGACCGGGACGCGGCTTGGCCGCGACCCGAGCATGCCGGCGGCGCTGATCGGTTGGACCTCGCCGATTTTTGTTGGCGAGACGCCAGAGGCCAGGCGGCTGCGCGAAGCGGCCTGCGCGCTGGCCGATACGGGGTGTCTCGACCATCCGGAATATCGGGCCGAGCTTGGGTTCAAGCGGATGCTTTGGCAGCCAGGGATTGGTGTGGACCACCATGCCAGGGCGTTTCTGGCGCTGGCCCTGGCGGTGCGATACGATGCGGCGATGGACGCGCCGTTTCTGACGCCGGCACGGCTGCTGCTGGATGTGGCGAGCGCGGCGCGGGCGGAGACGCTGGGCATGGCGTTGCGCCTGGCGTTCAGCCTTTCCGCGGGAACGCCCGCGTTGCTGGCGCGCACCCGGCTCGCGATAGCCGGGGAACGCCTGGTGTTGCGCCTGGAAGGCGACGGCGCCTATGCCGGGGATGGCGTGACGCGGCGCATGGAGACACTGGCCCTGGCCATGGGGCTGACCGCGGCAATCGAGGAAGGGCGTTGACATGAGCACCGAGCCGCGGCGTGAGGCGAAACTGGAGCGGCGGGGCATAGGCGCGATCCGCGCCGCCAAGGGGGCGGCGCCGATCGTGTGCCTGACGGCTTATTCCGCGCCGATGGCCCGCGCATTCGACCCGCACGTGGATTTGCTGCTGGTGGGGGATTCGCTCGGTATGGTTCTGTATGGGCTGGAGACCACGCTGGGTGTGACGATGGAAATGATGCTGGCGCATGCGGCGGCGGTGGTGCGCGGCAGCCAGCGTGCGACGGTTATCGTGGACATGCCGTTCGGCAGCTACCAGGAAAGCCCGGCCCAGGCGTTTCGCAACGCGGCGCGGCTGCTGGCCGAAACCGGCGCCCAGGGTGTGAAGCTGGAGGGCGGGGTTGCGATGGCCGAGACGATTAGCTTTCTGACCGAGCGCGGGGTGCCGGTGATGGGGCATGTGGGGTTGATGCCGCAATCGGTGAATGCGTCGGGGTTTCGGGCGACGGGGCGGACGCCGCGTGAGGTGAAGCGCGTGCAGGAGGATGCCAAGGCCGTGGAACAGGCGGGTGCCTTCGCGGTTGTGATAGAGGGTACGGTGGAGCCGGTGGCGCGCGAATTGACCGCGAGCCTCGTCATTCCGACGATTGGCATCGGCGCCTCGGCCGCATGCGATGGGCAAGTGCTGGTGGCCGATGACATGCTGGGGCTGTTCGATGCGTTCACGCCGAAATTCGTGAAGCGCTATGCCGATTTGCATCGGCGCGCCGGCGAGGCGGTGCGCGCCTATGCCGAGGACGTGCGGGCGCGGCGCTTTCCCGCGCCCGAGCATTGCTTTGGCGTGAAGGCTAAATCCGAAGATACGCCGGTTGAGGCGGCCAGGGTTGATGTGTGACGCCGCCGCGCTGGCCTGACCAGGGAAGATTCGGGTAAACCCTGGGCATGCTGTCCGACCTGCCGAACGTGCTGACCCTTTCGCGCATGGGCGCCATTCCGGTGCTGGTGCTGCTGGCGGCGCTGCGCACGCCGGCGGCGGATTTGGCCGCCTGCGCGGTGTTTGCCGCCGCCGCGGTGACCGATTGGCTCGATGGGCATTACGCGCGGACGCGCAGCCAGCTTTCGGATTTCGGGCGGATGATGGACCCGATCGCGGACAAGCTGCTGGTGGCGGCGACCCTGATGATGCTGGTGGGCGAACGCCGGCTGAGCGATGCCGGGCTGTTTCCGGCCCTGGTGATATTGCTGCGCGAGTTGCTGGTGAGCGGATTGCGGGAATTCCTGGCGGGGCGGCGGCTTTCCCTGCCGGTTTCGCGGCTGGCGAAGTGGAAGACCGGGGTGCAGATGGGAGCGCTCGGCACATTGTTGGTCGGAGATGCCGGGGCGCGGGTGCTGGGGCTCGGGTTTTTACCGGTATCGGCGATTGGCGAAGCCATGCTGTGGGTGGCGGCGGGGCTGACACTGCTGACCGGGTGGGACTATCTGACCGCGGGACTGCGGCAGGCGCGCGACCCCGAGCTGCGGGTCAGAGTGGCGCCGGGCCTGGACCGGTAGACCGGTAGCGTTGGGCGCGCGGCCGGGGCGTGGTGGCAACGCCGCGCTGGCGATGTGCGGGGCCGTGCACGGGCGGGCTTGAGCCGCCGCGCGGCAAAGGGCACAGTCCGGCGGCAGCCGGACGGGATACCCCCCTTCCCGCGGCACCGCGAACGAGGACCGCACCGACCATGCGCCAACTGGCCACAAGCGCTTGCCTGTTGACCCCGCTGCTGCTGAGCGGATGTGGGTTCCTGGGGTTCATCAATGATACCCACAACCCCGAGCCGCATATGAACCAGCCGCTGGGAAACAGCGAGAATATGCGCGAGATCCAGGGGCGCCCGGTGGCGGCGCCCGTATTGCTGCCCGAGCCGGGCAATGTGTGGCCTGGCCCGCCGCCGCCGGTGCCTTCGCTCGAGGACCTGGCCAGGCAGCCAGAGACGCCGGTGCCGGCGCTGGGCCCCAACACCCCCGCGCCCGTGAGGTCGTCTCTGCCGGGGCTGATCGTGCCGCCCGTGCCACCGCATTTGCAGCCGCGACCGAACACGAATTTCCTGAATGGTCCGCTGTCTCCGACGACGGGGGTGGTGCCACCCAGCCAGCCCGTGCCGCCGCCGCCGAACGCGAACGCGAAGGGCAATGTCGTGATACCGAATGGCAATGGCACGAGCACGGTGATTGCTCCGGACGGGACGATTACGACAATACCGACGCCACCGGCCGCCCCCCAGCCGCAACCATGACCATCCGGCCCGCGGACAGGGAGGGTCGGGCATGATCACGGTGCTGTATTTCGCCTGGGTGCGGGAGCAGATTGGCACGGACGCGGAAACGCTCGCGCTGCCGGACGGTGTGGCGGCGTTCGGCGCGCTGATGGCGCATCTGAGCGGGTTGAGCGCGCGGCACGCGGCGGCGCTGGCCGCGCCCGGAGGCCTGCGCGGGGCAGTGAACCAGATATTTGCCCGCCCCGAGACGCCGGTGCGTGACGGTGACGAGGTGGCGATTTTCCCGCCAGTGACCGGCGGCTGAGACCGGGCCGATGGTGGCGATCACGATTTCGGTGGACGGCGCGGGGTTCGACCTGGTGGCGGAGCAGGCGGCGCTGTGCGGATTGCCGGGCGTGGGGGGCATCGGCGCATTCGTGGGCCTGGTGCGCGGCGGCGACGGTTTGGAGACGCTGGTGCTGGAACATTACCCGGGCATGACCGAGGCGGCGATGCGCGCCATTGCCGAAAGGGCGGCGCGCCGATGGGATTTACTGGCGGTGACCCTGCGCCACCGGGTGGGCCGGTTGCGCGTGGGCGAGCCGATTGTTCTGGTGCTGGCGGCATCCGCGCATCGGGACGCGGCGCTGAGCGCCACGCGGTTTCTGATTGATTGGCTGAAGACGGACGCACCTTTCTGGAAGCGCGAGGAGTTCCGCGATGGCCGGCGGCGATGGGTGGCGGCGCGGGAGAGCGACAGGACGGCCCGCGAGGCCTGGTAGGCGATACGGAATTTGGGTGAAGCTGCCTGGTTTTTCATCCAAAAAGAAAATGGTTACGGCCTGCTTTTTGATGCCCCGCGCCGGTTGGGAAACGGTGCCGCCTATCAGGGGTCTTCGCGCCGCCAAAGGGGATCTTTGATGCTGTCGAGCAGGGCGTCGTGGGCCTCGATGTCGTGCGGGCTCAGGGGAAAGGCATGGGGGGTTCGGTGGGTGGGGCGCTGGTAGGATTTTTGGCCGACGATCCGGCTTTGCTTCAGTTCGAGGCCACGTTGGCGGCCACCGGTGAGTTCGATATAAACCTCAGATAGTAATTTACAGTCGAGCAGGGCGTTGTGGGAGGTGCGTTCGGACAAGTCTATCGTGAAGCGGCGGCAGAGCGCATCAAGACTGTTGGGAAGGCCCGGGAATTTTTGTTTGGCGATGGCCAGGGTATCGATCATGCGGGCGCGGTCGAGGCGAGGCAGGCCGATACGGGTGAATTCGGCGTCGAGAAAGCCGAAATCGAACGGGGCATTGTGGGCGACGAGCGGGTCGGAGCCGAAGAATTCCAGGATATCGTCGGCGATCTCGGCGAAGACTTTCTGACCGAGGAGATGGGCGCGGGTGAACCCATGGACGCGTGTTGCGGCTTCGGGAATTTCGCGTTCCGGGTCGATGAGGTGGTGGAGAACGCGGCCGGTGGGGAGGTCGTTATCGAGTTCGATCGCGGCGATTTCGATGACGCGGTCGCCGGTCAGGGGATCGAGGCCGGTGGTTTCGGTATCGAACAGGACGGAGCGGGTCATGGCAGATCCTTGAGCAGCCGCGCGAGGCGGGCCTGGGCGTGGCGGCGCGAGAGGCCGGTTTTGATGACGTGATCGGCGCGCGCGCGGCGCGCGGCATCTGGCCATTGGCGGGCGAGGATGGCCGCGATTTGCGCCGCCGAGAGGGTGCCGCGGCGCGCGAGGCGCTGGCGTTGCAGGGCCGCCGGGGCGGAGACGACGAGGATGAGGTCGGGCCGGATGGCGGCGCCGGCTTCGAACAGGAGCGGGATGTCGAGCAGGACGGCGCGGCGCCGGGCGCGGCGATGGCGGGCGATGAAGCGCAGGGTGGCGACGCGCACGAGGGGGTGTAGAATGTCTTCGAGCCGGCGGAGCGCGGCCGCGTTGCCGAGCACGGCCTGGCGCAGTGCCGCTCGGTCGAGCCGATGACCGATGACGGTGCCCGGAAAGGCGGCGGCGATGGCGGGCAGAGCGGCGCCGCCCGGGGCTTGCAGGCGGTGGACTTCACGGTCGGCGTCGAACACGGGGATGGCGTGGCGATGGAACAGGCGGGCCACGGTGGATTTGCCCATGGCGATGCCGCCGGTGAGCGCGATCACGCGCATGGGCTATTCCGGCAGCAGAGCGCGGAGGGCCGCGTCTGGCGCAGGGTGGATGCCGAACCAGGCCTGGAAAGCGGCAGCGGCCTGATAGATGAGCATATCGATGCCGCCGATGGTTTTGAGGCCGAGGGCTTCGGCCGCGGCCAGAAGCGGAGTGCGGCGCGGGGCATAGACGATATCGGCGATGACGCTGGCGGGGGCGGCCGGTGAGAGATCGAGCGCGAGGGGTGGGGTGTCGTGCATGCCGGCGGCGGTGGCGTTGACGATCAGGGTTGCGGTGGTGGGCGCGTGGCTTGGCCAGGGCAGCGCGTTCAGGCCGGGCAAGGCGGTGGCGAGTGCCTGGGCCTGGTCTGGCCGGCGGCTAGCGATTTGCACGCGGCAGCCCAAGTGCAGGGCGGCGGCGGCGATGGCGCGGGCGGCGCCCCCGGCGCCGAGAATGAGCCAGGGAAGGGCGGCGGGATTGACACCGTTGGCGGTGAGGCTTTGCAGGAAGCCGGCGCCATCGGTGTTGTGGCCGGTGATGCCCCCCCCGGGGCCGAAGACGAGCGTGTTGACGGCGCCGGCACCCTGGGCCGAGGGGGCGAGCGCGCTGCAAAGGGAGAGGGCGGCGACTTTATGCGGAAGGGTGAGATTGGCGCCACGGCAGCCGAGCGCGGCGAGCCCGGCAAGGGCGGTGGGGAGATTGGTGGGCGAAACCGCCATGGGGAGATAGACGGCATCGATACCATTCCGGTCGAGCCAGTGGTTGTGGAGGCGTGGGCTGAGGGTATGCGCCACTGGCCAGCCGATGACGCAGGCAAACCTGGTGGCACCGCCGATGGGCATGGACACTCCCCCTGGTTGGCCGCCGCCGGCGCGGCGGGATGCGGCGCATGTTGCACCTGATAAAGCTGGCGGTCGGGATACGGGACCCCGCGCATCTTGCCGAAGTTCAGGCCGGTCGGACAGCGCGGGATGGGTATATTCGGCATACGACGCGGCAATATCCGAAACGGAGCCAGGAGTTGCTCGAGGGCGGCTCGCTGTATTGGGTGATTGGCGGGGTGGTGCGGGTGCGCCAGAAACTGGCGGCGCTGGAGCCGGCGGTGCGGGAAGACGGCGTGGCCTGCACAGCGCTGGTGTTGGTACCGGGGCTGGTGCGGGTGGCGGCGCGGCCGGTGCGGGCGTTTCAGGGTTGGCGATATCTGCGCGCCGAGGATGCGCCCGCGGATGCAACCGGGGGCGGTGCGGAGATGGATCTGCCGGAGGCGCTGCGGCGAGAATTGCAGGAACTGGCGCTGCTGTGAGGCGGGGACGGGTTTGCCCGCCGAAGAAAGCGGGGCCGCGACTCGCCCGCCATGGACCGCGGCTGATGCTCGAACCCGAAAACTGCCCGACATCAGGCGCTGGAACACAGAGGTTTTTTTGATTCGTTTCGTTTGAAACGATCAATTATTCCGTGATCGTTGCAGATTAAATCTACTCTGCCGCTGCGAGCACGCGCCGGAAGTTACCGCCCCAGAGGGCATTTATTTCCGCTTCCGTGTAGCCGCGGGCGCGGAGCGCGTGAGTGACATTGGCGGTTTCGGCGGCGTTGGCCCAGTCGGAAATGCCGCCGCCACCGTCGAAATCCGAGCTTATCCCGACATGGGCGAGGCCGATGCGACGGATGGCGTAGTCGATATGGTCGATCATGGCATCGAGGCCGACCTGGTCGGGCTTGGCGGCTTTTTTCAGGAACCAGGACATGGCGGTGATCTGGATGACGCCGCCGGCGGCGGCGAGGCGGTCGAGTTGTTCGTCGTCGAGATTGCGGGGGTGGTCGCAAAGCGCGCGCACGCAGGAATGGGAGGCGATGATCGGGGTTTCGGACAGGTCGGCCGCCTGCATCATGGTGGCTTTGCTGGTGTGGGAGACGTCGATGAGGATGTGGTTCCGGTTGAGCTCGGCGATGGCGGCGCGGCCGAGATCACTCAGGCCGCCGTGGCGGGCCGGGGGATCGGACAGTTCGGGCCGGGGAATGGCGGAATCGGCGAGCGCATTGTGGCCGTTATGGGTGAGGGTGAGGTAGCGCGCGCCGAGGGCGGCGAATTCCGGGATGGAAGCAAGGCTATTGCCGAGGGCGTGGCCGTTTTCGATGACCGGGATGAGGGCGATGGCGCCGTCGGCGACGGCCTGGGCGACATCGGCGGCGCGGGGGGTGAGGCGGGTGGGAATGGCGGCGCTGGGCTGGGCCATGGCGGCGATGGTGTGGAGCATGGCGCGGGCGCGGGATTGGGCTTCGGCCCAGGCTTCGGCGGTGAGGGGGGTTTGCGGCACGTAGGCGACGAAGCAGGCGGCGGTGAGGTGGCCCGCGCGCATTTTGGGGAAATCGACCTG
>JAJXVA010000067.1:608-11360 GCA_021782435.1 Pseudomonadota bacterium | reverse complement strand
ACAGGTTCAAATCCTGTCCCCGCAACCAAAAAACGCCGCCAGGGATAAGTCGCGCAGGTGGCACCTCGTCCCAGCGCCTCTCCGCCAGGCATGACGCCAGGAATGGTCGGCAACTCTGAAATTGGCACAATGAACGCGCCCAAATGCTGGCCCGCTCTATGCTGGCTCGCTCGTTGTGACGCAGTTCCCCCCCGCGCGCGGTCCGGCACAACCCGGTACCACGCCAGTCCCCAGTCAAGCGTAAGCATCAGTCGACAACCGCCAGCCCAATCTAACCAGGCCATGCGATCTTAAAAGCACTTGTAAAAACGTCGCTAAACTCAGGGGCGGGCGACCAAATGGAAATCATCACCGGGATCGAACGTTGGACTTGCCCCAGAAAAGTGGAGGGTTTCCAATGAGGCAAGGAGGCCCCGATGGGACAACAAAAGCGGTTCACCAAGGAGTTCGAGGATGAGGCGGTCCGGTTGGCGCTGACCACCGGCCGCACCCGGCGAGCGGACGAGCGCGACGCATCTATGAGGCCTCCAGCAAAAGCTTGGGGGGGGCTCCACCAAAGCGGGTCAACTTCACCTCGCCTCCGGCAAGGCGGACCGCGCCGTGGTGAAGACGCTGCACAACGCCCGAACCGCTGTCGCCCAGGTGCCGCGGTCCTATCGCGACTTCGCCCGCGACGCCGCCGCCCAATGGATCAAGGGCTGATCGGCGCAACCCCAGGAGAGACATCATGACGCGCGTATTGTTCGTAGGACAGAAGCCCGAAACCGTCGATTACTCCGATCCGTCCCTGCCGCCTGGGTTCAATGCCGACAGGATCAACGAAGGCATCGACATCGCCGAGGCGACGATGACCGAACGGGGCTGGGACGCCGACCTCTGCATGATCGCCCCGGACGACACCGGCATAGCGACGCTGGCGGCCCAACTGGCCGAGACGGCTTACGACTACGTCGTGGTCGGCGGCGGCCTGCGCCTTCCTCCCAAAAGCTTGCGGTTCTTCGAGAGGGTCGTGAACGCCGTCCACCAGGGCGCCCTGAAAGCGGCGATCGCGTTCAACGCCCGCCCCGAGAATACGGCGGAGGCTGCAGCGCGGTGGATTGGCGTCGATTGACGGCGAGGCGCGCCCGTAACCAACGGTTCGGTAGAGTGCCAGGAGCCGCCGCTACCTGCAAGCAACGCGCGATGGCTCTCCAACAACCGCAGACGTTTAACCTCCCCGAATTTGGAGGCGGTAACCTACATTGCCAGCGAACATGACAACTAGCAGCCCCTGCCACTTCACCCCTCTGCCGCCGCCCGTAAGCTCACGCCCCCCGCCACCGAACACAGCGGCAGCGCTAGCGCTAGCAAGGCCCCTAGCAGCAGCAATTCCGGCCGCGCAGATAGGCCCTGGGCCGTGCTGTCCGCCGCCGCTGCACCGAATATCAGCACCGGCACAGACAGCGGTAGCACCAGTAACGGCAGCAGAACGCCGCCACGTCGAGCCCCCAGCACAATTGCTGATCCCATCGTACCCAAAATTGAAAGTGTGAGAGTGCCCGGCAGTAGCCCGGCCAGCAACACCGGCACCGCAGCGGGAGGCATTCTGAGCATTATTGCCAGCGGTCCCGCCGCCAACAGCAATGGCAAACCTGTGGTCAGCCAGTGTGCGGTTGCCTTGGCTAACGTAATCAGCGCCGGTGCCATGCCGCTCAGCAGTAATTGGTCCAGCGTGCCATCCTCGAAATCAGCGCCGAACACCCTATCCAACGGCAAAATCGCGGCCAGAAGCGCGCATACCCACACAATGCCAGGCGCAATTTTGCCCAGCACCTCCGGCGAAGGCCCTATAGCCAGAGGAAACAGCGACCCTGCTATCAAAAAAAACAGTAGCGCCGCCAGCGTATCTGCGCCGTGCCGGAACGCCATTACCAGTTCCCGCTGCACCAGCCGCCCGAACATCACGCGTTAAGATCCCAGCCGGAGTACGCGGCAGCTCGGCAATGGTAAGTCCACATGGGTTGCCGCCACCACCATTCCTCCCGCGGTCAAATGCCTCGCCAGCAAGAGGCCCAACCGCTGGATCGAGGCGTCGTCCAACCCGAGCGTTGGCTCGTCCAGCAGCCACAGGCCGGCATGCCGCACCGCAAGCCTAGCTAAAGCCAAGCGCCGCTTCTGCCCCGCCGAGAGCAGCCGCCCAGGTAGGTCGGTCAGTCTATCCAGCCCCATCGCCACCAGTGCTGCGGTCACCTGTTCCATGCCGCCCTGACTAAACAACTCAAGATTGCCGGCAACACTCAGCGCCGGCTTCACCGCGTCCTGGTGCCCCAACATTGCAACGCGCCCTGCATGCGCCCCCAAGTCCTCGCGTATATCCGAACCGTCCCACAGCACCCGCCCCATCACAGGCCGCAATAGCCCAGCCAGCATGCGGATTAGCGTCGATTTGCCGGCTCCATTGGGTCCACGCAACAACAGCGCCTCCCCTGGGGTTACCGACAGATTTACCCGCGCGAACACCAACCGTTCAGCTCTCATCGCAGCCAAGGTCTCGCCTGCCAGCACTGCCATTCCCTCCACGCAACCCCGCTCACACCCTTGCTGGACGCCCGTGCTGCGGCGTGATTAAACCGGCTCCGCTGCACCGCAGCGAAGCCGAATGATCCACAGGTCGTAGCGCGTCGCGCACCACCGCAGAAAGGCACAAATCCTATGGCCGCAACAGGGCTGAACCGTCACCTAACTGAAGCCACCCTGACCGTTGACGGCACATCCTATCGCTACGTCGCCATTGACCAAGTTGCGGTCGACCGTCTCGCAAGCCTCCCGGTTACTCTGAAAATTCTGCTGGAAAACACTCTCCGGGGTGATCCCGCACACGTCACCGCCCACGCTGCCGCCTTCGCCGAATGGCTCGTTACAGGCACATCCACTCGTGAAGTGCCGTTCCGCCCCGCCCGCATCCTCATGCAGGATTTCACCGGGGTCCCTGCCGTGGTCGATCTGGCAGCCATGCGAGACGGCATCATCCGCCTCGGCGGCAAGCCTGAATCCGTGAATCCGCTCGTTCCTGTTGATCTCGTCATCGACCACTCCGTGATGGTCGATGAGGCCGGCACGCCGGACGCCCAGTCGCAAAATGAGGCTATGGAATTCGCGCGCAACAACGAACGCTACCAGTTCCTGCGCTGGGGTCAGCAAGCCTTCCGCAATTTCCGCGTCGTACCCCCTGGCACCGGCATATGCCACCAGGTCAACTTGGAATATCTCGCCCGCACCGTCTGGACCGCATCCGTAGACGGCGAAACCCTTGCCTACCCCGACACCCTGTTCGGCACAGACAGCCACACCACTATGGTCAACGGTATGGGTGTACTCGGCTGGGGAGTGGGCGGTATCGAAGCCGAGGCCGCTATGCTCGGCCAACCTACGGCCATGCTCATCCCCGATGTCATCGGCTTCGAACTCGTCGGCAAACTCCCCGAAGGCACTACCGCAACCGACCTTGTCCTCACCGTTACCCAAATTCTTCGCAAGCGCGGCGTGGTCGGAAAATTCGTTGAATTCTTCGGCTCAGCGCTCGACCACCTCCCGGTCGCTGATCGCGCCACCATCGCCAACATGGCTCCCGAATACGGCGCCACCTGCGGCTTCTTTCCGGTCGACCAGGCGACACTCGATTATCTCCGCCTTACCGGCCGCGACGAACACCAGGTCCGCTTGGTCGAGGCCTATTGCCGCGCCCAGGGCCTGTGGCGCAACCCCGAAATCACCCCGACATTCACCGACACGCTGCGCCTTGATCTTGCCACCATCGAACCCAGCCTCGCAGGCCCTAAGCGCCCGCAGGACCGTGTCGCCCTGCGTGATGCCGCCATGGCCTTCGAAACCGACTTGATGAAATCGCTCGACGTGCCGCTAGAACACGCCGCCCTCTCGGTGCCCGTCACCGGCAAGGATTGGCAAATCTCCCAGGGCGACGTCGTAATCGCCGCCATCACCTCCTGCACCAACACCTCCAACCCCTACGTCATGGTTGCTGCCGGCCTGCTCGCTCGCCGTGCGCGCTCGCTTGGTCTCATGCCCAAGCCCTGGGTGAAAACTTCCCTCGCCCCCGGCAGCCAGGTCGTTACCGAATATCTTGAACGCGCGGGACTCCAGGTTGATCTCGATGCGCTCGGCTTCAACACCGTCGGCTATGGCTGTACTACCTGCATAGGCAATTCCGGCCCGCTTGACCCAGCACTCGCCGACGCTATTGAGGAAAACAAGCTCGTCGTTACCTCGGTGCTTTCCGGCAATCGCAATTTTGAGGGGCGTGTTCACCCCAACGTGCGCGCCAATTACCTCGCCAGCCCCCCACTCGTCGTTGCCTACGCCCTACTGGGTACCATGACGAAGGACATCACTACTGCGCCCCTGGGCACGGCACCTGACGGTACCGCGGTCTATCTCCGCGATATCTGGCCATCCAGCCTCGATATCGCCGCCACGGTGCACTCTTTTCTCACCCCACAGGAATTCCGCCGTCGCTACGCCGATGTGTTTCGCGGCCCCCGGCCATGGCAAGCCATAGAACCCGGAGGCGCGACCGACACCTATGCCTGGTCCGATCACTCCACCTACGTGAAAAATCCTCCCTTCTTCACCGGCATCACTTCGCAACCCCCCGCCATCACCGACATAACTTGCGCTCGTGAACTCGCTATCTTTGGTGATTCGATCACGACCGATCACATCAGCCCTGCTGGCAATATTCGTAAATCTTCTCCAGCAGGAGAATACCTCATCGAGCGCCAGGTCCGTCCGCAGGACTTCAATTCATACGGCGCCCGCCGCGGTAATTTCGAGGTTATGACACGGGGCACCTTCGCCAACATCCGTATCCGAAACGAAATGCTGCCCGGCACCGAGGGCGGCGTCACCCGCCACTACCCCAGCGGCGATATGCTGCCGATATACGATGCCGCCATGCGCTACGCTGCTGAAGGCGTGCCGCTTGTGATATTCGGTGGCAAGGAATACGGCACCGGCTCCTCCCGCGATTGGGCGGCCAAGGGCACTGCCCTGCTCGGCATCCGCGCCGTCATCGCCGAAAGCTTCGAGCGCATCCATCGCTCGAACCTCGTCGGCATGGGCATCCTGCCGCTCACCTTCTTCCCCGGCACCACCCGCCACAGCCTCGATCTCACCGGCCGCGAAACCCTCTCCATCACCGGTCTCGCCAGCCTCACCCCTCGCTGCACCCTCACCCTCACCCTGCACCGAGAAAACGGCAGCCAGGCCGAATTTCCTCTCCTCTGCCGCATCGATACGATCGACGAAGTCGCCTACTTCCAGAACGGCGGCATCCTCCCTTACGTCCTGCGCGAAATGGCCCGTGCCGCCTGACCCGCAACATCCGGCCGAACCCACCCCCCGACGAGAGGCGCATGCCCCCTGCACGCTGTCCTGTCTGCCAGTACCGCAAGCTGCACGCGGCGCTGGAGAAGTTCGGCGTGCCGTATTCATCCTGCGGACGCTATCGGGCTTTGGTCTGTGTCACGCCCGACCCTGCGGTTTTTCAAACCCACAACCAGGACGCCGCACGACGCGCCACTCCGAACACCAGGCGATACGCCTCGCGCGCGTGCGGGAACATCGGCACGGGTCGCTCACGACGATGCGCGATTTCGGTTGCGGAAACGGGGAATATCTGGAATTCCTGACAGCGGAGGGGATACAGCGGAGGGGATCGAGGCCAAGGGCATCGATCAGCACACGTCACTGGCACTCGCCACCGCGCCCGTCGGCGCATTCGACGCCATCAACATGGTCGAAGTGATCAAACACCTGCCAGACCCGATCGCGGTCCTCGAACGCCTGCTGCGCCTGCTCAAACGAGGTGGAATTATCTATGTCGAGACCTCCCTCGTCGACCATCTCGGCGATCCCGCGACAAGCCCCTATATCGACCCACGCATCGGCCATTGCCTGATCCTCTCGCGCCGGTCGATCGAATTCCTACGCCGGAGACTAGGCACCAGCCTGACCCGGATCAACGACAACGTGTTCATCCTCGGCCGAACCGAAAGTAAAATAAAACTAGCCCGTTCTTCTTTGCAAAAAAGAACCAAAAAACACCTGATTAAATAGAAAGTAACCCAACAAAAACCCCGCCTCTTCAGGCAGGGTGATTGCCGGCATCTGGATCTAGGGTTGCCGAGCCCGCACAAAGGATCCTTTTGCTCGCGAAAAGCGCGCCGATCCCTCGTTTCGCTACATGTTGAAGCTTACGTCCAACCCTGACGCGAGGCAACTGGAAATTTTCTGACCCCGGAGTTACCGTTGCTGGTAGCTCTGCCCCGGCGAAGGACATTTCATGGAAAGAATTTTCGGCCTCGATCTCGGCACCACCTCCCTCGGCTGGGCGGTCATCGACCTCGCGCCCGATCGCGGCACCGGCCGCCTTCTGCCTGGCGGCCTCGGAGTCCGCATCTTCCCCGAAGCCCGAGACCCCGAAGGCACCCCCCTCAACCAGCGCCGCCGCAAAATGCGCACCGCCCGCCGCCAGCTTCGCCGCCGCAAGGCCCGCCGAAAAGCCCTCGCCGCCGAACTGGTCGCGTCCGGCCTGCTGCCCGAAGCCAACAGCCCGGCCCGGCTTGCCCTAGACCGAACCGACCCCTACCAACTCCGCGCCGAGGGCCTCGCTCAGCCCCTCACCCCGCACCAGTTCGGCCGTGCCCTCTATCATCTGCTCCGCCACCGCCAGTTCGCCGAACGCGAATTCCTGGCCGAACGCGGCGACGAGGAGGAGGACGAGGACGATACGGTCTCGGACTCCGACCAGGATTCCGACCCCGACTCCCGGCCGGCCAAAAAGCCCCGCCGCGCCCGCAAATTGAAGCAAGCAAAGCCCGCCGCCAAGCCCCGGCCCAAACAACTCCGCGCCGATATCAACGAAAAACTGAAACAAACTGGCCAGACTCTCGGCCAGTACCTCTACGCCGAGCGTGCCGCCCCGCCCCGCCAGGGGGAGCCGCCCGAGGCAAAGCCCCGCCGCCGCAACACCCACGCCACCCGCGCCATCATCCAGGCCGAATACGAGAGGCTGTGGGCAGCGCAGCGCCAGCATGCGAGCGGCACACCGCCGCATCTCGACCCCGCCTGGCAGGAAAGCATCGCCACCATCGGCTTCGCCCAAAAGCCGGTTTTCTGGCGCCCCAGCACGCTCGGCACCTGCCGTTTCTGCCCGGGCCAGGCGCTGGCGTCGAAAGCCTCCTGGCTCTCGCGCCAGAAGCGCATGCTGGAAAAACTCAACCACCTCGAAATCGCCGGCGGCAATGCCCGCCCGCTCGACGCCGCCGAGCGCCAAGCGATCCTCGAACGCCTGCAATACCGCCGCCACCTCACCTGGCCGCAAGTCCGGCAATGCTTGGCCCCGCTTTTCGCCGCCGCCGGTGAGGCGGGCGTCGAAAAAAAGCTGAAATTCAACCTCGAACTCGGCGGCGAAAAGAATCTCCTCGGCAACGAACTCGACAGCCAGTTGATGGCAATATTCGAACACTGGCCCACCCACCCCCGGCGCGACGCGCTCCGCCAGGCCATCCCCACCCTGCTCTTCGATGGCTGCTATAAAATCATCGGCGATGCGGCGGACTCGACCAAAAAAGCCAAATCCCGCATCGCCATCCTGCGCGGCCCCGAACTCGCCATCGCCCGCGCCCGCGCCCGCGCCACCCTGATTGCCGACCACGCCATCAGCGAAGCTGAGGCCGAGGCGCTGATCCGCCTGAAAATGCCCGGTGGGTTCGAGCCGTTTTCCACCGAAGCGCTGGAAAAATTCCTCCCCGAACTCGAGGCCGGCACCCGCTTCGGCACCCTGCTCGAAAACCCCTTCTGGGAGGATTGGCGCGAAACCACCTTCCCCGATCGCACCAGGCCCACCGGTGAAATCCTGCCCCGCCTGCCCTCGGCCGCCAACTCGGCCGAGGAACGCGCCCGCCTGGCCGCGCTCCGCAACCCCACCGTCACCCGCTGCCAGAACGAACTGCGCAAAGTCGTCAACAATTTGATCGCCGTCTTCGGCAAGCCGGACCGCATCCGCATCGAGCTCGCCCGCGAAATCGGCCTGTCCAAGAAAAAACGCCAGGAAATGATCGACGGCCGTGACGCCAACGAGCGCGCCCGCAAGAAAGCCGAGAGCGAACTGAAGAAAAAAGACATTCTCACACCGTCCCGCCGCGATATCGACAAGTATCTGCTCTGGGAGGAATGCGGCAAGATCTGCCCTTACACCGGTGATCCGATCGGCTTCGATGCGCTGTTCCGCCGCGGCGAATTCGAGATCGAGCATATCTGGCCGCGCTCGATCTGCTTCGATGACGGGCTGCGCAACAAAACCCTGTGCCGCCGCGATCTCAACAACCACAAGGGCAGCAAAATCCCCTACGATTTGTTCGCCAACGACCCTGAGGGATGGGCGCAGCTCTGCCGGCGGCTCGACCGCATGAAGGCCAAGGCCAAGGGCGAGCCCGGCATGTCTCCGGGTAAAATCAAACGCTTCGTCGCCCGGCAGATCGATCCCGGCTTCACCGCGCGCCAGTTGGTGGATACAAGCTACGCGGGCAAGGAATCGCTCCGCATGCTTAAGCGCCTCTGGCCCGATCTGGGCAAGGAAGGCTCCGTCCATGTCGAAACCGTCTCCGGCCGCGTCACCGCGCATCTGCGCCGCTACTGGCAACTGCACGATCTGCTCGGCGATGGCGGAGAGAAAAACCGCGCCGACCACCGCCACCATGCCGTCGATGCGCTGGTGGTCGCCTGCTGCGCCCCGGCAATGACGACGGCGCTTTCAGAGTATTTCAAAGAGCGCGAGGATCATCCGGAAAAGGGAAAGCCCCAAATCCTGCCACCCTGGACCGGCCTTCGCGACCATGCCATCGCTGCGCTCGACCCCGCTTCCGCCCTCGAAGCCGGCCGCTGCCTGGTCTCCCACCGCGTCCGCCGCAAAATCTCCGGCCCGCTGCATAAGGAACAGCCAGCCTTTGATAGCGGCGAAAGGATCAAAGATGGGAGGCTAACCTATGGAATATTTACCCGGCGTCAGCCGGCCAAGGCGGTTCGTTGCGCCATCCTCGACGTGTCTGACCCGTCCGGGCTTTCCAGAACCGTACCTTTTTATATTCCCGATAAAGGCTTGCGCGACCGGCTGCGCGCCCAGGCGGAACGAAACCTTGCCGCACGGGTCGCCAAAAAACCCGAGCCGGATGACGAAGACGAGCAAGCCGGCAATGCCAAGAAAAAAAACGAAAAGCCGCTATTCCCGCCCCACGCCAAAGTATCCGATGAGGGTCCGGAAATCCGGAAACTCCGCGTCCGCATGAAAAACCAGCCCAGCCTGATGATCGCGGCCATGAATGGCTATGTGGAGCCGGGGGAAACCCACCACATCGCGCTCTACCGTGCCGCTGATGGCACTCCGGCCTTCGAAGTCGTATCGAGGTTCGAGGCTGCGAAGCGTCTCAGCCAACACCAGCCAGTGATCCGCCGCGCCCGCCAACCCGGCGACATTTTCATCATGTCACTTTGCAAATGCGATGCAGTCCGCTGCCCAACCGGCGCCAACGCCGGAATCTGGTTTGTTGATAGCATCGCCTCCAAAGGTCAGGTCGTGCTTCGCAACCCACTTCGCCCGAAAGATCAAACCTACGCGCCCAGAGCGGGCACGATCATCGACGAGCGCTACGAAAAACTCAGCATCGACCCGATCGGCCGCATTCGCATCGCCCATGATTGACGCAATCAGCCACTGCTCCCGCCATGCTGCGCAAAACCCTCGAAATCGCCACCCCGGGCACGCGTCTCTCCATCCGCCACCGCCAGTTGGTGATCGAGCGGCCGGACCACCCGCCAATCACCCGCCCGGTCGAGGAAATCGGGCTGCTCATCCTCGAGCATCCGCGCCTCACCCTCACCCAGCCGGTCCTGGTCCAGCTCGCTGAGGCCGGCGCCGCCGTGCTGGTCACCGGGCCCGATCATCTGCCGCTCGGCCTGCTGCTGCCGCTCACCGCCCATCACGCCCCCACCCAGCGCCACCACGCGCAAATCGCCGCCTCCGCCCCGCTGCAAAAGCGCCTCTGGCAAGCCATCATCGCCGCCAAACTCCGCCAGCAGGCCAGGCTGCTCGCCACCATCACCGGGCAAAATCACGGCCTTGCCGCCATGGCCCGCCGGGTCCGCTCGGGGGATCCGGAAAATCTCGAGGCGCAGGCCGCGCAGCGCTACTGGCCTGCCCTCATGGGCGCCGATTTCAAGCGCAACCGGGACCAGCCAGGCGCCAACGCCGCCCTCAATTACGGCTACGCCATCCTGCGTGCCGCTCTTGCCCGCGCGCTCGTCGCCGCCGGCCTGCTGCCCTCGCTCGGCGTGTTTCACCACAACCGCGCCAACCCGTTCTGCCTCGCCGATGATCTGCTGGAGCCGTTCCGCCCCCTGGTCGATCAGCGTGTCCATGCCTGGCACGCCACCGCTGATGCTGCGGCCCAGGCCCCGCTCGATCCGCCGGCCCGGGCCAGCCTGCTCGCGATTCTCAGCCAATCCATCACCCTCGGCGGCCGCACCCTGCCGGTTTCGCTCGCGATCGAAGCCGCCGCGTCTTCCCTGGCGCAATCCTTCCTCGAAAAATCCCCCCGCCTGCTGCTGCCGGAATCGCTCGCACTCCCGCCCGGGCCCAACCCGGAATGAGCCGCCCGAAATGAGCCGGAACGAAACCGGCGTGCCGGATTTCCCCTA
>JAJXVA010000067.1:0-598 GCA_021782435.1 Pseudomonadota bacterium | reverse complement strand
ATGGCGCAGCATGTGGGTTATTGCCCTGTTCGATCTGCCCACCGATACCAAGGCCGAGCGCAAGGATTACGCGCGTTTCCGCAAAACCCTGCTCGATGACGGTTTCACCATGATGCAGTATTCGGTTTATATTCGTTACTGTGCCAGTATCGAAAATGCGACACTTCACGTCGATCGCATGGGCAAGCGCACCCCGCCCGAGGGTGAGGTTCGGTTTCTCACCATCACCGACAACCAGTTTGGCCGGATGCGCATTTTTGCGGGCAGAACCCGCAAACCTGTGCCACCGCCGCCCGCCCAGCTCGAATTTTTTTGAGCCGGAACGGGCAGAAGATGGTTACGTTTCAACCCCTTACATCAGGGGCAGTGTAGCGAAACGAAGGACGGGCGCAATCCGCAGCCGGGCCAAACGGCAGCCCCCTCGCACGGCTAGTGTAGCGAAACGAAGGACGGGCGCAATCCGCAGCCGCCTGGTGTTTACAATTTCGATTTTATCGAGTGTAGCGAAACGAAGGACGGGCGCAATCCGCAGCCATGGATATAGCACGTGGCGTGCTATGATAGTGTAGCGAAACGAAGGACGGGCGCAATCCGCAGC